>CACACV010000026.1 GCA_902531025.1 uncultured Pelagibacteraceae bacterium
TAAAAGATCCCACTATAAGATTTTGGAGTTTATGGGATGGGGAACAATTAGTCGGTTGTGGTGCATTAAAATTATTAGAAAAAAATCACGGTGAATTTAAATCTATAAGAGTCGCAGATCAATTTAGAAAAAATGGAATGGGTGAAAAAATAATAGCACATTTAATTGATCAAGCAAAGCAGATAGGTATAAAAAAACTTAGTACTGAAACTGGAGCAGGTGAATTTTTTAATCCTGCTAGAAAATTATTTAAAAAATTTGGATTTAAAAAATGCGAACCTTTTGCGCATTATAAAGAAGACCCAAATTCCTGCTATTATAATTTAAATATTTAAGCAAAATATTGAAAAAAGACAAAACAAGACCGTTTGTACTTTATGTAGCTGAAAAAATTTATCTAAAAGTATCTGAAATAAAAAAAAAAAATCCAGAAATTACAAATATAGAAGCTATAGAAAGATTTATTGGTACAAATTTATTTAAAGAAATCAGCAGTGGAAAATTTCACGATAAATGGTTCAAAGAATTAAAAAAAAATAATTTTATAGATAAAAATTCTGGAAAAAAAATACCCTCAGAAACTATTAGACTTTTAGTTATTCAAAAAGATACTATGATGCGTCAATTGATTGGTTATCCTAGTTTATATTATACGAAAAGTTTTTATCCTCTTGAACTTTCACAAAGATCTTTTAATCATTTGTGGAGAATTTGTGAAAATTACGAACTTTGGTGCAATGAAGTTGGCAAAAAAAATAAAATATTACTTAAATTATTTGATTAATATACTTTAAAACCAAATTCTAATGATGCATCAGTAATTGAATGGTATAAAGATTCTCCAAAGCTCCTAAGAGCAAATAACCTTATTTTGTTTGGATTATCATCAAGCATATCCACTGTAAATGCGATACCATTGTATGTTGAGTTTACTGAATTATTTTTTTGTAAAATATTAAAATTAAAAGGGCATCCTTTTTTTAAAACTTCCTTAACTTCTTGACCTTCTAATTGAATTATAGCTCTTGAATGAGATAAGTCAGTTACAGCAAAATCTGTTTCAGCAAATACTTCTGAAATTTTTTTAAGTAAGTCTTTTTTTGTTGATACTAAAAGCCAGTTTTTTGGGCCATTCCATAATATTCTTGTATCATTGTTGCTAACTACGCTTAGTGGTTCATTTTTTAATTTTAGACTATCAATATCGGTATTTTCAAAGGGAATAGTAGAATTTTTGTACTGAACTATTTGTACAATAAGTAAGTTATTAATTTCTGAAATTTTTAATAAATTTTCTTCATTTTTATTTTCATGATTTCCAAAAAGACCTGTTCTATAAATATGATTTAATGCTGATACCGATGTCATGATCTTACTCTTTCTCCTTTGGGATCAACATAATGTGAGGATACTATTTCAACTGGTATCGTTTTATTTTTTAAAGGAGACATTGCAAAAAGTTTTTGTCCAATCATATTTTTTCCATCTTTAATTATTGCAAGTGAAAATGGATTGTCATATTCAACGCTCCAACACGATGCGGATACATGGCCTAATTTTGGATTGGGTAGTTTTGCTTTTGCGTCTTTAACTATATATGATCCTTCTGGAATACTTGTTTTTTTATCTAGTGGAACGACACCAACTACTTTTTGTCTATCTTCTGCTACATAAGCAGATTTGCTTAAAGATCTTTTTCCAATAAAATCTTTTTTCTTGCTAACTAAGCCTTCTAGTGAGTTGTCATAAGGGATAGTGCGTCCATCTAATTCGGATCCTGCAACGTGCCCCATTTCTATTCTTAATGTAGATAGTGCTTCTGTTCCATATGGTTGAATATTAAACTCTTCTCCAATCTCCATTATTTTTTCCCACATGAAGTTACCATAGTCTGACTCTACATTTACTTCGTAAGCAAGTTCACCAGAAAATGAAATTCTGAAAATTTTTGCATTAACACCAAATAAATTTCCTTCCACATATCCCATAAAAGGCAAGCCATCGCTTGAAACATCTAAATCTGGAAATAATTTTTTCAATACTTCTCTAGATTTTGGTCCAGCTATTGCTGCGCCTGCCCATTGTTCTGTACTTGAAACTACGTTTACATTTAATTCTGGCCATACTAATTGCAAATAATATTCTAAATGAGATAAAACGTTTGCGGCTTGAGCAGTGGTAGTTGTCATATGATAATGGTTTTCTGAAATTCTTGTTGTTGTTCCATCATCCATTACAATTCCATCTTCTCTTAACATTACACCATATCTTGCTTTACCAACTGGTAACTTAAGCCAAGCATTTGTATAAACTCTATTTAAAAACTCAGCTGCATCAGGTCCTTTAATATCAATTTTGCCTAAAGTTGTTACGTCACAAACTCCAACATTTTGTCTAACATTTTTAGCTTCTCTTTTAGAAGCTTCAAATAAGTTTTCATTTCCTTTTTTATAATATCTCGGACGCAACCAAACACCCGCATCCACAAACACTGCGTTATTTTTTTCATGCCAATTGTGCATTGGTGATTTTCTTGTTGGTTTTGAATGTTTTCCAATTTCTCTTCCGACAATAGCTCCAATTGAGACAGGTGAATAAGGTGGTCTGAAAGTGGTATGACCAACTTGAGGGACAACTTTATTTTCTATATCTGAGACTAACTGTAAACCGTTAAGATTACTTGTCCTACCTTGGTCTGTAGCCATTCCTAATGTTGTATATCTTTTAACATGTTCGATTGATCTATAACCTTCCCTTAAAGCTAGCTCTATATCAGATACAGCAACATCATTTTGAAAATCTAAAAATCTTTTATAATTTTTACCCTCTGGTAATGGAACACACCAAAATTTATCATGATTAGAAGATTTTTTTTCTATTACGGTAGGAACTGAAACTTTATTTTCTTTATTCGTTATTTGCTTTGATAACTCACTTCCTTTTTCAAAAGACGTTTTTAATGTTTCTTCTAATGTAAAAACTCCATTAGCTGCTCCTAGAGTTGTTTCTTTTTGTTTAGATTGGCTTGGAATAAATGCATCTATTTCTTCATTAAATTTTGTTTTATTGCCTGATTGTGAAGCTAAATGAATTGTTGGTGTCCAAAATCCTGACACGCAAATACAATCACATTTTATATTTTCAATATTACTTATATTTTTTTTATCATCTGATATTTTAGCTATGTCTGCAGAATGAACTTTTTTATAACCTTTGGCTGCAACAACTACATAAGAAAATTTTATATTTATATTTAATTCTTTGGCTTCTTTAATAATTTCTGAATTAGCTTCTTTTCTTGTGTCTAAAATGATTGGATCTATTCCATTTTTTTTAAATTCTATTGCAGTTTCATATCCACTATCATTATTTGTAAATATAATTGGTTTTTTTCCAACTATAACTCCATAAACTTTTAAATATTCTTTAGCTGCAGAAGAAAGCATAACTCCTGGAGCATCGTTATTTCCAAAAACCAAAGGTCTCTCAATTGATCCAGATGAAATGACAACTTCTTTTGCACGTATATACCAAAGTCTTTGTTTGGGAATATATTTATCCGTTTTTGGCAAATGATCGCTTACTCTTTCAGACATAACAAGCATATTGTGATCATAATAACCAAATACTTGAGATCTATTTTTTACAACTACATTTGGCATGGATTTAAGTTCAGAGATAATTTTTTCAGCCCATTCTTTTCCATTTTGATTACCGATAGTTACTTCACTGGTTAGAAGGCTTCCGCCAAATCTGGATTTGTCTTCTGCTAAAATCACTCTTGCTCCATTTTGAGCTGCAGAATAAGCGCTTGCTAGCCCAGAAGGACCTGATCCTGCTATTAAAAGATCACAATATTCATATTTATGTTCATATCTTTCTTTATCATGTTTAATGGATGCCGATCCAAAACCTGCTGCTTTTCTAATAATTGGCTCATAAATCTTATACCAAAAGCTTTTCGGCCACATAAAAGTTTTGTAGTAAAAACCAGCTGGAAAAAATTTGTTTAGAAAATTGTTTATTGCACCAATGTCAAAATCTACATTTGGCCAGCAATTAACACTTTTGGCTTCTAAACCTTCAAATAACTCTTGTTCTGTAGCTCTTACATTAGGATCGACTTCATTATTTCTATTCATTTGAACTATCGCATATGGTTCATCGACTCCTGCTCCAAAAAATCCTCTTGGTCTATGATATTTAAAACTTCTACCAACTAAATGAACTCCATTAGCAAGCAACGCTGAAGCTAGTGTATCACCTTCATAACCAAAATATTTTTTTCCATTAAATGTAAATGAAATTTTTTTATCTCTATTTATTAATCCACCTTTATCTAATCTGAAATTTTCTGACATTTTTAGATATTTTCGTTTGCTTTTAATGTTGTAAATATTTCATGAGTTAAAGTATCTCTTTCAACTTTAATCCATTGTCTGCATCCAGAGATATGTTGCCATAATTCTAAATGTTTTCCTCTTGGGCTTTTTCTTAAATAAACAAAGTTATCCCAATCTTGATCTGAAACTTCCTTATTTAATTCTGGTCTTTTAACTGTTGCATCACCGCCATATGAAAATTCAGTTTGCGGTCTTAATCCACAATGAGGACATTTTATATACAACATTTAAGAAATCCAAGTTTTTGTTCCAAGACCTTTTTCGTCAATTAAATGTCCGCTGCTAAATCTATTTAAACTATAGCCTTCATTTAATTTGTGAGGCTTATCTTGAGCTATCGTGTGAGCAAAAGTCCATCCTGATGCAGGTGTTGCTTTAAATCCCCCATAACACCATCCACAATTTAAATATAATCCTTCTATATGAGTTTTATCTATAATAGGTGATCCATCCATAGACATATCCATAATTCCTCCCCACGTTCTAAGCATTTTTAATTTACTTAGAAACGGAAACATTGCTATTCCTTCAGTTAAAACATGTTGCAAAGTTGGTAAATTTCCTCTTTGAGCGTAGCTGTTATATCCATCAAGATCTCCTCCCATAACCATTTCTCCTTTATCAGATTGGCTACAATAAAAATGTCCTGCACCAAATGTAACTACATTGTCCAATAATGGTTTAATTGGTTCTGAAACACATGCTTGTAAAAGATGTGTCTCAATTGGCAATGTCATGTTTAACTTTTCTGCTAAAACATTTGTGCTTCCAGCCACACATAGGCCAATTTTTTTTGCTTTAATTTCTCCCTTTGAAGTTCTTATTCCTAAAATTTTTCCATTAGCAACATCAAAACCTATAACTTCACAATTTTGAATAATATCTACTCCCATTGAATCTGCCTGACGTGCATATCCCCATGCAACCGCATCATGTCTAGCTGTACCTGCGCTTGGTTGCATCAGTCCACCAAATATTGGAAACCTCACATTTTCGGAAAAATCTGCCATAGGAATAATTTTTTTTACTTCTTCTCTATTAAGAAGAACCGCATCTATTCCATTTAATCGCATAGAATTTCCTCTTCTTGAATACGCATTCATTTGCGCATCAGAATGTGCAAGATTAATAATTCCTCTTGGAGAAAACATCACATTGAAGTTTAAATCCAAACTCATATTTCTCCATAAATCCATTCCAAACTCACTAAATAGACCGTTTTCATCATGCATATAGTTTGATCTAATAATAGTAGTGTTTCTTCCAACATTGCCTCCGCCAATCCATCCTTTTTCTATAATTGCAACTTTTGTAATATTGTGTTCTTTTGCTAAATAATAAGCAGTGGCTAATCCATGACCTCCTCCACCAATTATTATTACGTCATACTCCGCTTTAGGAGTTGGATCTTTCCAGGCAACTTCCCAATCTTTATGGCCTTTGAAAGCATTCTTTATCAGACTAAATACTGAATATTTTTGCATAGCCATTATTTTTTACAGCATTAAAGATTATTTTTTATTGTTTTTTTTATATATATTTTTTAGATGTTTAAAAACTAGGCAAAAAAGTATAGATATTTGCCTCAATAGCTAAACTTATATAAAACTTATGGCTAAGACAGATATCGAGATAGCAAGAGAAGCAAAAATGAAACCTATCCAAGAAATATTGGATAGCATAAATGTTCCAGACAAAGCTGAAGTTTACAGTCCAATGGGGAGATATATTGCAAAAATTAAAACAGAATATTTAGAAAAATTAAAAGATAAAAAAGATGGTAAATTAATTTTGGTAACTGCCATAACGCCAACTCCAGCGGGAGAAGGAAAAACAACAACATCAGTTGGTCTTTCTGATGGTTTGAATAATATAGGAAAAAAATCTATTGTTTGTTTAAGAGAACCAAGTTTAGGTCCGTCATTTGGAATGAAAGGTGGCGCAGCAGGTGGTGGTTATGCTCAGGTAGTTCCAATGGAGCAAATAAATTTACATTTTACTGGAGATTTTCATGCAATAACTTCTGCTCACAATTTACTTTCTGCATTAATTGATAATCATATTTATTGGGGTAATAAATTAAATATAGATGTTAGAAGAATTGTTTGGAAAAGAGTAATGGACATGAATGATAGATCGTTAAGATCTATTGTGGCTAATCTAGGTGGAATTGCAAATGGATATCCTAGACAAGATGGATTTGATATTACTGTTGCTTCAGAAATAATGGCAATCTTTTGCTTAGCAAAAGATTTGAAAGATTTAGAAAATAGAATTGGAAATATTACAATTGGATATACAAGAGACAAAAATCCAATTTTTGCTAAAGATCTACATGCTCAAGGACCAATGACAGTTCTTTTGAAAGATGCAATTAGACCAAACGTAACTCAAACTTTGGAAAATAATCCTGCAATAATACATGGTGGCCCTTTTGCTAATATTGCTCATGGATGCAATTCAGTTATTGCAACTAAAACAGCTTTAAAACTTTCTGATTACGTTATAACTGAAGCCGGTTTTGGTGCAGACCTTGGGGCTGAAAAATTTATAAATATTAAATGTAGAAAATCGAATTTAAAACCAGATTGTGTAGTCATTGTTGCAACAATAAGAGCTTTAAAAATGCATGGAGGAGTTAGCAAAGATGAGCTCACTAATGAAAATGTAGAAGCATTAAGAAAAGGTGTTGTAAACTTAGAAAGGCATATAAATAACGTTAAAAAATTTGGTCTTCCAGTTGCGGTAGCTGTTAATCACTTTGTTAATGACTCAGAAAAAGAAGTAAATTTTCTGATGGATTTTTGTAAAAATATTGGTGTAGATATATCATTATGTACACATTGGTCTAGCGGTGGAGAAGGAACAAAAGATTTAGCAAACACTGTTGTAAATATATGCGAAAAAAATGAGAGTACATTTAAATTCTTGTATGAAGATAAAATCCCACTATTTAAGAAAATTGAAACAATTGCTCGAGAAATCTACCATGCTAGTGAAGTAGTTGCAGATACAAAAATAAGAACTCAATTAAAAGATTTTGAAAGCAAAGGATACTCGCATCTTCCTATTTGTGTTGCAAAAACGCAGTATAGTTTTTCTACTGATCCTAGTTTAAAAGGAGCACCAACTGGACATGTCTTGCCGGTAAGAGAAGTAAAACTTTCATCCGGCGCCGAGTTCATTGTAGTTATTTGTGGAGAAATAATGACTATGCCTGGTCTACCTAGAGTACCAGCTGCAGACTCTATAAAAATAAATGAAAAAGGTGAAACAGAAGGTTTATTTTAATTTTTTAACCTCATCCCAATAATTTTTTGCTAAGTTAATCCCAGTCAGGTCTTTATATTGAGGTAGTCCAGTTGGAGATGTTACGTTTATATCTCCAATTAAATAATTTGAAATTAGATCTATACCAGCAAAAAAAATATTATTTTTTTTCAATTTTCTAGCAATAACATTGGATATATATAATTCTTTTTTGTTTAATTTTGTTTTTAATGCTGATCCTCCTTGAGAAATATTAGACAAAATAGAACCTTTAGATGGAACTCTTCTAATGACCCCTTTAACTTTACCATTTAAAATAAAAACCCTCTTATCTCCATGTTTAACTAAGGGAAGAAATTTTTGAACCATAACATGGCCTATTTTTTTGATGTATCTTTTAATGGTATTTTCATTAAAGTTCCTATCTATAAATAATATATCTTTACCAGCATAACCATGAATAGGCTTAATAACTATTTTATTATTTTTTTTGTAAAATTTTTTAATTAACTTTAAGTCTTTGGTAAATATTGTTGGAGGCATAAATTTCAAAAAATTAATTGAATAAAATTTTTCTGAAATATTTCTTACTGAAATTGGATTATTTAATATTTTAACTTTTTTAGGTATATTTTCTAAATATAATGTAGAAGTTATATAATCCATATTAAACGGTGGATTTTGTCTAATCAAAATATAATTTGCTTTAGAAAGGTCCAATTTTACATTCTTTAAAATTTTAAAATATTTTTTTCTGTTCTCAAAAAAAATTACTTTTTTTGCTTTAGCATATACTTTTCCCTTTATTAAACTTAAATCTTTTGTTTCATACCAATAAATTTGATAAGATCTTTTTTGTGCTTCAAGGGCAAGTAGCAAAGTTGTATCAGTTTCAACATTTATTAAGTCTACAGAATTTGCCTGTATTGCAATAATTTTTTGCATTTAATTTTTTATTCTTTCTATTGTTGATTCTGCTTTAGTTTTGTTTTCTTTTAAAATATTTTCTATACTGCTTAGAAATATAGTTTCATTCATTTTTTTTTTATTTATTATATTTCTTTTGATTAAGCCTTTTTTAGATAATTTTAAAAAAACATTGCCCCAATATCTAATTGGTTTATTATTTATTTCAGTTTTTAAACCCTTTTTTGGAGCTTCTATGTAGGCATTTAAAATATCATTAGTTTTCCATTTTTTAATTATATCAAGAGATTCCTCTAAACTTGAATAAATTAAACCAGTGAAAAATGCAGGTCCTGCACAATGACAATCCCATTCACAAGCATCTAATGATCTAATTTCTATATATTTTTTTAATCTTAATTCTGTAAATATTGTACTTAAATGAACTTCTAGATCTTTTTTTTTTGGTTTTTGGTTTTTAATGTCTCTAATGTTTCCCATCATATAATCTTGAAATGTTTTTCCTTTACCAGCTATTACTTTTTTTCCTTTGTTAATAAAAAGAAGAGGTTTGTTTAGTATAAAATCCGCATATTTTTCAAAATCTAAATTTTCTAAAAAAATTTTAGGTAGCCCTCCTCTAGATGTGCTTTGCCAAACTTTTGATCTATATGATAAGTATCTTGTTAATTTTTTTTCTTTGACAGGAGAATTAGCAAAAATTCCTATTGAAAGAGGCGTCAAACTGGCAGCTAACTTAAATTTTTTTATAAAATCATTTTCTGATAAGTAATCTAAATTTATTTGTGTACCTGCTGTTTGGTACATCATATTCAAACTTAACTTACCACCTTTTGGCATTTCTTTAGTCATAACTTTATATCTTGCTTTTGGATTATTTGGTGCCTTGCTTAGTTTGGTGTAGGGATCGTAACCTATGGCAATTGACTCAAGTCCAACTTTTTCACATACATCGTTAAGCTGATTTTGAAACAGATTTCCTTCAAAGCATACTTCATGTATGCTTTTTAACTTATCTCCAGCTAATTCAATTTGATTTCCAGGTTCTAAACTTATCGATTTTCCTCTGTGATTAAGTCCAATTAAATTATTTTTTTCTTTTATAGGTTTCCAATTAAACTTTGATTTTAATAAACTTAATACTTTTTTAACTTCAGTGTAACTGGCTCTTTTATTAGATTTATTTGAAAATAAAAATTTTTCATTTTCAACGCCTATGAGTAATTTTTTTTTTATACCTGAATTGAAATAGTTTATAATTTTTTCTTTTGTATTAATGAACATCTATATAATTAAGCCAGTTCTCTAGTTCCCTCATTCTTGAATCTTTTTTTGTTATTTTGTCTTCATTTTCAATAATTTTTACATGCTCATTTATATCTATCTCGTCCTTAAAAGCCTTATTATTTAAAAGTCGATCTTTCCTAAAATGAATCAAGCTGACCATTTTTTTGTAAGTAATTTCAGGATGATATTGAATCCCCCAAACTTCACAATCTCCTACTTTAAAATTTGTAGCCATAACTTTATTAATTGAATTTGAAGAAAGTAAAGTTGAATTTTGTGGTAAAGTTACAACTTCATCGAAATTAAAAGCTGGAGTATTAAATATTTTATCTTTGTTTTTATAGATCGGATGTTTTAATCCGTAATTATTAATTTTTATATTATGAGCAATACCTCTGTGAGATCCTGTTTTACACCTTCTAACTTCTCCACCTGCTACCGTAACAGCAACCTGCATCCCCCAACAAATTGCTAACATTTTTTTAATTTTTTTCTGACATTCTCTCATAAATTCCAACTGTCTTCTGATTTCTAGAGTATCATTGTAAATATTAAGGCTACTTCCACCCCAAATAAGTGCATCGTATTTATTTAAATCCTTTATAGTATCATAGATATTTTTATCTGATGATGGGTTTGCAACATCAATATCTAAATTATCTGTATAATGACTAATACTATCCTTAAGACTCTCTGTATGAGTTTTAATTCCTCCATCAGTAAATCCTTGATTTTCTTCTCTTAAATTTCCTTCAACAACTAGAATTCTTTTCATTAAAATAACTCTCCTGAGATACTATGTTCATATAATAATTTCATATCCTCAAGAGATAATTTTTTTGGATTAGTTGCTGTTGATGGGTCGTCTAAAGCCATTTGAGATAATTTATTTAAATCAATTTTATTACTTTCTATAACGTCAGATAGTTTATGTGGAATTTCTAAATTTTTTCTTAAATCTAAAATCCATTCTAAAAAACTTTTAAAGTTTTTATCTATATTAAGATAGTCGCATATTGAAACAATTCTATCTTCAATTAAATCTTTATTAAATGTTAATACATATGGCATAAAAATTGCATTTGATAATCCATGATGAATATTAAATTGTGCATTAACAGGATGACTCAATGAGTGAATTGCACCTAAACCTTTTTGAAAAGCAGTTGATCCCATACTAGCTGCCGCTAATAAATCTGCTCTAGCGATTAAATCTTTTCCATTACTCACAGCTTTTAAAAGTGATTTTCTTATTAACTTCAATCCTTCAATTGCAATACCGTCAGCCATTGGATGAAAACCAGGAGCACAGAAAGCTTCCAAGTTATGCGCAAGAGCATCCATTCCCGTCGCAGCAGTTAGTCTTGGTGATAAATCAATTGTTAAACATGGATCTAAAATAACTATAGATGGTAAAAATTTTGGATGAAATATAATTTTCTTTACTCCAGTTTGATTGTTAATTATTGCCGAAGCTCTTCCTGTCTCTGAGCCTGTACCAGCTGTAGTTGGTACAGCTATTATTGGAGCAATATTTTTTTCATCTGCTCTTTTCCAATAATCACCTATATCCTCAAAATCCCAGATAGGTCTTGTTTGACCGGTCATAAAAGCTACTGCTTTACCGACATCTAATCCACTTCCACCTCCAAATGCTATGACGCCATCACATTTATTTTTTTTATAAATTTTTGATCCTTCATCTACGTTTTCACCAATTGGGTTACCTCCAAAATCAGAAAAGGTTATTAATTCTTTAAAATGATTATTTAAATCTGAAATAACTTCTTTTACAAACGGCAAACTTATGAGATCTTTATCAGTTACAAATAAAGGCTTTTTAATATTTAAATTATTACAAGCTAACTTTAAATCTTTTACTCTTTTCTCGCCAACCCACATCGTTGTGGGATAATTCCAATTATACGCCATAATTAATTACTTTCATAAATCAAATCCAAATAAAGAGCCGAACTCCATGAAAAATTGTTGGCACCCAGTGTTTCTGCGTTTTTGCAACTATAATATTCAAAAAAATTTTTTTCTTCAATAAGTTTAATTGTTTTCTGTTTAATTTTTTTTGCATACACTTTATCTTTGTTTTTTAGACTTTGATAAATAATCCAATTTGTATTTATCCAAACTGGTCCTCGCCAATACCTTTTTTCCTC
>CACACV010000027.1 GCA_902531025.1 uncultured Pelagibacteraceae bacterium
TAAAGATAAAAAATATGAATACCAACTATCTGAAATTGTAATTGGTAATGAAAAAGATTTAGAATCGAAAAATAAAGAAATTTTAAAATATATAAAAGAGTTTGGTTTTAAAGTAGCTGCTAATAAATATAGTAAATCAGACACTTCAAAATATGGTGGGGATATTGGATGGATAAAAGGTACAAGACTATCAAACAATGTTAAAAATATATTATCTGAAATTAAAATTGGTGAAGTTTCAAATCCAATTCAAGTATCAAATGGATATATAATTTTAAAAGTTAATAATAAAAGAGAAATTATAGAACAATTTGATTTAGAGAAAGAACTCAAGCAACAAATTAATTTTGAAAAAAATAGACAATTGAATCAGTTTTCACTTAATTATTATAAAAAATTGAAGAAAAATATAAATATTTATGAAAATTAATAAAGTTTTAATTATTTTAGGTGAACCAAATAGTATTTTTTCAGAAATATTGTTCAAATATTTCAAATCTAAAGAATTTTTTAAAAGTAGAAAAAAAATAATTTTAATTGGAAGTATACTTCTTCTTCAAAAACAATTGAAATTATTAAAAATAAAATTAAATAATAATTTAAATAAGATCAAAAATATTGAGGAAGCTAAAGCTAGTAAATTAAATATTATAAATATAAATTATAATAATAAAAAAAAATTTACTAAAATTTCTTCTATCTCATCAAAATACATAACTAATTGTTTTGAGTTAGCTTTAGATTTAATAAAAAATAATAAAAGAACTGTATTAATAAATGGCCCAATATCAAAAAAACATTTTCTAAAAAAAAAATATCTAGGTATTACAGAATATATTTCAAAGAAAGTAAAATCAAAAAAACAAGTTATGTTAATTTATAACGATAAATTAGCTGTTTCGCCACTTACAACACATCTGCCATTAAAATATGTTTCTAAAAACATAACAAAAAAAAAAATTATAAATAATGTAATGGAAATTAAAAAGTTTTATGAAAATATTATTAAAACAAAACCCAAAATTGCAATATTAGGACTTAATCCACACTGTGAAACTATTGACAAATTTAGTGAGGAAAAAAAAATAATTATTCCCGCTATTAATTATTTAAAAAAAATTAATATTAAAATAGAAGGACCTTTTTCAGCTGACACTTTTTTTCTAGAAAAAAATATTAATAAATTCGATGTAGTTGTTGGAATGTACCATGATCAAGTTTTAACTCCTCTAAAAACTTTATATCATTTCAATGCAATCAATCTAACTCTTGGATTGCCATTTATAAGAATCTCCCCAGATCATGGTCCAAATGAAAAAATGTTAGGAAAAAATCTTTCAGATCCTTCGTCAATTTTTTGTGCTATGAGATTTATAAACAAAATTAAATGAAAGTATTGCCAAAAAAAAGTTTGGGACAAAACTTTCTTGTAGATGATAAAATTTTAAATTTGATAGTAAGCCTGGGCAAGATAAGCTCGAATGATATTGTGCTTGAAGTGGGTCCAGGCACAGGGAATTTAACTGAAAAAATATTAAAAAAAACACCTAAAAAAATTATAGTAGTTGAGAAAGACAAAAATCTTTCAATAATGTTAAAAAAAAAATTTAACAACGTCGAAGTTATTAATGAAGATATTCTTAATTATAATCATAGTTTTCTTTATAAAAAAAAAATAATTATTTTTGGAAATTTGCCTTATAATATTTCTACTCAAATATTAACTTCTTGGATAAAAACTAAAAATCTACATAATTTTTGTAAAATATTTATACTAATGTTTCAAAAAGAAGTTGCAGATAGAATTATAGCAGAATTTAATTCTAAGAACTATGGAAGAATTTCAATTATATCTTCTTGGAAAATGGAAATAGAAAAAATAATAGATATTGATCCAAATAGTTTTTTTCCACGTCCCAAGATTAAAAGTTCATTATTAGTTTTTAAACCAAAAGATAAATATTATAAACTTCAGAATTCAAAAAACCTGGAACATATAACTAATATATTTTTTAACCAAAGAAGAAAAATGATAAAACAACCTTTAAAGTTTCTTTTTAAAAATTATGAAAGAGTTGCAGATGAATTATCTCTCGATTTGAGTCTGAGGCCTCAGAATCTCTCTAATCTCACATATTATAAAATTTGTTCTTATTACGAAAAGTTATTTAAGAAGACCTAAAACGTGATTTTTAATTAAATTTTTGTTGTAATTATCTGAGCTATTATTTTTTTCTAAATTAATATATTTTATTATTTTATCATAGCATTTGTCAAAATTATCATTAATCACAACTAAGTCATAATTTTTCCAGTGCAGCACATCTTTATCAAATTGCTTCATTCTTTCTTTTGCATTTTTTTCGTCATTTAAATCTCTGTTTAAGAGTCTGCTAAATAACTCTTTTCTAGACGGTGGAAGTATAAATATTGTTATTATTTTATACTTTAATTTTTTTTGTTTTATTTGTTCTGTTCCTTGCCAGTCAATATCAAAAATTACATTTTGTCCTTTATCTAAATTTTTAAAAACCTCATCTTTAGATGACCCATAATAATTATTAAAAACTTTAGCATATTCTAAGAATTTTTTTTTAGAAATTAAATCTTTAAATTTTTCTTCGTTAACAAAATAATAATCAGATCCATCAACTTCATTGTTTCTAGGTTTTCTTGTCGTATGTGAAATAGATATAGAAAAGTTATTTTTGGATGATATTTCTTTAACTAATGAAGTTTTGCCAGCGCCCGACGGAGATGATAATATTACTATTATCCCTTCTTTTATATCGGACATGATATTATTAAAAATTAATTTGCTTTATTTTCAATAAATTTTACTGCATCGCCTACAGTAAGAATTTTTTCTGCATCACTATCTGAAATTTCAGAACCAAATTCTTCTTCAAAAGCCATTACTAATTCTACTGTGTCAAGGCTATCAGCACCAAGATCATCTATGAAACTTGCTTCTTCTGTGACTTTAGCTTCATCAATACCTAGATGGTCTGCTACAATTTTTTTAACTTTACTTGAAATATCTTCTGACATTTTGTTCCTTTAGGTTAATCCGTTAATAATTAATTTAATAATTTTGTCAACTAAAATACATGCCGCCATTAACATGTATAGTCTCACCAGTAATATAATCTGAAAGATTAGAACAAAGAAAAAGAACTGTATTTGCTACTTCTTTTGGTTCACCAAATCTATCTAGAGGTATTCTAGATTTTAGTATTTCTTTATAATTTTGATCTATCTTGTTTGTCATTTCTGTAGATATAAAACCTGGTGATACGCAATTTATATTTATATTTTTTTTTCCGTATTCTAGAGCAAAACTTTTTGACATAGCTACCAAACCAGCTTTTGACGCTGTATAATTTGCTTGTCCAATATTGCCTGTATGACCTACAACTGAAGTAATATTAATTATTTTTCCTTTTTTATTTTTTAACATTTTTTTTAAAGTATTTTTACTTAACAAAAAAGTTGAAGTAAGATTTATGTCTATAACTTTTTTCCATTCTTCTTCTTTCATTCTAATTGAAAGATTGTCACTTGTTACACCAGCATTATTAATTAATATATCAATTTTATTATCAAAATTTTCACTTACTTTATTAATAAAATTTTCAATTTCATCATGTTTGGAAATGTCAAATTTTTCGACTTTTACTGATTGATATTTATTTTTTATAGTATTTAATTTTTCTTCGTTTGTTCCTGTCGCAATAACATTTGCTTCGGCAGTTATCAGTTTTTCAACAATAGAATTTCCTATACCACCTGTTGCTCCAGTTAAAAGTACATTTGTATTTTTTAAATTTATCATTTTAAGTTAAATTATTTAAATCCTCCAATTCATTTACTTGAATTAATTTAACATTACTATCAATTCTTTTCACTAGTCCAGATAAAACTTTTCCAGGTCCAATTTCAATAAATTTTTCTACTTTTGAATTTATCATATTTATAACAATTTCTCTCCATCTTACTGGCTTTTCTATTTGTTCAATTAATAATTGTTTAATATAATCTGGATCCTTAGTATGTTGAGCTGTAACGTTTGACATAACACTTACTTTAGGCTTTTTAAAATCAGTACTCGATATTTCGGCTCTCATTTTATCCGTTGCGCTTCTCATCAACTGACAATGAAAAGGTGCACTAACTGGTAATCGAATATTTTTTATTTTATTTTTTTTCAATTCCTCGGAAAATTTGTTTAAATCATTTATATTACCACTTACTACAACTTGGCCTACAGAATTATCATTAGCTACATAACATTTAAAATGTTCATAATTATTATAAATAATTTCGTTTATTCTTTCTATTTCAGTTCCTAAAATTGCTAACATTCCACCCTGTCCTTTTGGAACCGCATTTTGCATAAATCTACCTCTGCTTTGTAAAAGCTTTATAGTTTGCTCAAATGTTAAAGATCCTGAGCAAGCCAGTGCAGAATATTCTCCTAATGAGTGCCCAGCAAAAAATGATGCGTTATTTAAATTGAATGAAGTTTCTTTTTTAATTGCTTCACAAATACTATAACTAATTAAAAAAATAGCTGGTTGAGTATTTTCAGTTTGGTCAATTAATTCTTTGGGTCCTTCTAATATTATTTTGCTTATTGGTTTTTGTAGAATATCATCAGCAATATCAAATAACTCTTTTACATAATCAAACTTTTGATACATTATTTTTCCCATTCCAACAGTTTGGGAACCTTGACCTGGAAATAGAACAGAAAACATAGAAAAAATTAATTAATTTTAATATTTTTTGTATTGTAATTAAAATTTTATAATAGTATATCCTCTCATTTTTAAAAGATTAAATATGAACTTATACGAGCATACAATTATTGCCAGACAAGATACAAGCCCTACTCAGCTTAAGCAGTTGCAGGATAAATATTCAAAAATAGTAGAAAATAATAAAGGCGACATAATAAAACTAGAAAATTGGGGATTAATGAATTTATCCTATCTGATAAAAAAAAATAAAAAAGGGAACTACATCCATTTTAAAATTAAAGCTAATGGAAAAATACTGTCTGAGTTAGAAAAGAATGAAAAAATAGATAAAAATTTACTTAGGTATTTAACAGTAAGAGTAAAAAAATTTGATCTTGAAACAAATTATTTTAAAAAAAATGATGAAGTAGATTCAGAAAAATTAAGTAAAAAGAAATATGAAAAAAAGAAATAATAAAAAAAAAAACACACAAAGTAATTTTGCTAAATTAAGTATTTTTCAGAATCAAAAATATAGGCTTAAAAAAAAATGTCCTTTATCAGGTAAAGAAGCTCCAAGAGTTGATTATAAAAATATTAAATTATTAAAAAGATATTTATCAGAAAATGGAAAAATTCTTCCTTCAAGAATTACATCTGTCAGTCAAAAAAAACAAAGAGAATTATCTTTATCTATTAAGAGGGCGAGAAACTTAGCGTTAATTTAATGAAAATTATATTGTTAGAAAATATTAGAAAAATTGGATCGATAGGAGAGATAATTGATGTTAAAAGAGGTTTTGCTAGAAATTATTTGATATCAAAAAAGAAAGCTTTATTTGCTTCAAAAGCCAACATAAAAGAAGTTGAAATAATTAAACAAGAATTAAATAAAAAAGATCAAGAAAAAAGAAGTAAAGCTAAGCTAATTCAAGAAAAAATTAAAAATAAAGTTTTTGAAATAAAAAAACTTAGTACAGAAAATAAAGAACTTTATGGATCTGTAAAACCTACAGAAATCTCTAAGCTCATAGAGAAAAATTTAACAATTGAGATAAATCCTTCTCAAATACAGCCTATTAAAGAGATTAAATCTTTAGGTGATTTTAAGGTAATGATAAATTTACACTCAGAAGTTCAAGAACAAATTATAGTTAAAGTTATACCCCAAGAAGAAACTAAATAATTATACATTTTTTTCCCCAGATATTTTTATAATTGAATTTTAGTCATTAATTTTCTATTTTGTATTATGTCTCAACAGCTAAATATTGTAAAAAATAAATTGGAAGAACTTCCAAATAATATTGAAGCAGAACAATCAGTCATCGGATCAATTTTACTAACGAATGAAATTTTTGATGAAATTAGCATGATTATTTCTAATAAAAATTTTTATGATCCAATGCACCAAAAAATATTTAGTGCAATTGAAAAGCTAATCTATTCTGGAATGCTTGCTAATCCTATTACTTTGAAAAATCATTTTGAAAATGAAAAAGATGAAATTAACGTGCCAGAATATTTAGTGAAAATAACAAAATTTTCTACATCATCCAGACAAGCGATTGAATATTCAAAATTAATTTATGATTTATTTGTAAAAAGAGAATTAATAAAAATTTCAGAGAGTGTGATCGATACAGCAAAATTAAATGATTTAGACAATGATGGTCAAAAGATAATAGAAAATTATGAAAAATCTTTATTCGATTTAGCTGAAAAAGGATCCATAAGTTCTTCAATAATGAAGTTTGATGAAGCAATGCGTCAAACAATTGAAATGGCCTCTAATGCTTACAAAAATGAAGAAGGTATAGTGGGTGTGCCTACTGGACTAACAGATTTAGATGATAGATTAGGCGGATTGCATAAATCAGATCTTCTTATAATTGCAGGTAGACCTTCTATGGGTAAAACGGCATTGGCTACAAACATAGCTTTTAATGCTGCAAAAAAAATGCAAGACGAAGGTAGAAAATCCTCAGTAGCATTTTTTTCTTTAGAAATGTCGTCTGAACAACTTTCAACTAGAATATTAGCTGAACAATCTAGAATTAAATCTAATGATATTAGAAGAGGAAAAATTTCTGAGGAACAATTTGATAAATTTATTGAGACTTCAAAAAATGTATCTGAACTTCCTCTATATATAGACGAAACTCCAGCTATTTCTATTGCAGCATTAAGCAATAGGGCTCGAAGAATAAAAAGACTTTTTGGATTAGATTTAGTTGTAGTTGATTATATCCAACTTATGAAGGCTTCAAATTTTAAAGATGGGAGAGTGCAGGAAATTTCTGAAATTACTCAAGGTTTAAAAGCTTTAGCAAAAGAATTGTCAGTTCCTGTCTTAGCTTTATCCCAGCTTTCCAGAGCAGTAGAGCAAAGAGATGATAAAAAACCACAACTTTCGGACTTGAGAGAGTCGGGATCAATAGAACAAGATGCTGATGTAGTAATGTTTGTGTATAGAGAAGCTTATTATCTTGAAAGAAAAGAACCAAGGCCAGCTACGGTTGAACACGCAGAATGGCAAGCAAAAATGAATGAAGTTTCAAATTTAGCAGAAATTATTATAGGAAAACAGCGTCATGGGCCTACGGGAAATATAATGCTTGAATTTGAAGCAATGTTTACCAAATTTAAAGATATTCAAAATAATTAATATAATTTATAAAAGCTAAGATTGAATGTTAGCTAATTTTTATCAAAAAAATATTATAGAAAAACCAAAATTAATTTTTATATTACTTTTAATTTGTTTGGTTGGTTTTGGGTATAATTCAACAAATTTCAAATTAGATGCATCTTCTGAGACACTTTTAATAGAAGGTGACCCTGACCTTGAATATTTAAATGAAATAACAAAAAGATATGGTGCTAGAGAATTTTTAGTTCTAACATATACGCCTGAAGAAAATATGATTTCTTCAAACTCAATAAGAAATTTAAATAATTTAAAAGATGAAATTACAAAATTAGATTGGGTCCATGGAGTAATTACACTATTAGATATTCCGCTTCTAAATAGCTCTGATAAACCTTTGGTTGAAAGGCTGCAAAATTTTCAAACACTAAAAAGTGATGACATTGATAAAAAACGTGGTTTTGAAGAAATTGTAAATAGCCCTGTATTTAGAAATTTTGTTGTAAGCGAGGATGGTAAAACAAGTGGTATTATTGTTTATCTAAAATCGAAAGATACTCAAAAAAAATTTAAAAATAAATATGAATTAGAAAAATATAAAGATGAAATAAAAAAGAAAAATCATGAAAATATTTTAGAAATTAGAGAGGTAATTAAAGAATTTAATAAAGAAAGCAAAATTCATTTAGGAGGAATTCCTATGATCGCAGATGATATGATGTCATATATAAAAAATGACATAGTAGTTTTTGGTTTAGGGGTCCTTTTATTTATAATTTGTACACTTTGGTTTGTATTTAGAAAGCTTATTTGGATAATCGTTCCAATAAGTAGTTGTTTTTTTTCAGTAATTATAATGATGGGTTTGCTAGGGTTGCTAGGTTGGAAGGTAACAGTTATTTCATCAAACTTCATTGCATTGATGTTAATTTTAACAATGGCAATGAATATTCATATGAGCACAAGATTTTTACAATTAACTAAACAATTTCCTGAATTAAAGAAATCCAAAATCATCTTGATGACAACAGGGAAAATGTTTTGGCCAATTATTTATACGGTACTAACAACAATTTGTGCTTTTCTTTCATTAATTTTTAGTGAAATAAAACCTATTATTGATTTTGGATGGATGATGACTTTGGGTTTAATAACTTCATTTTTAATTACTTTTACTCTTCTTCCAACTTTATTAAATTTTGTAAAAAGTAATAATGTTTCTTTATCAAAAGAACAAAATTCTAAAATTACTTCATTTTTTGGAAGTGTATCAATAAACAATAAGAATATTATTTTTGGCAGCACGATTATTATAATTATTTTAAGTATAATTGGAATTTTAAGATTAGAGGTAGAAAATAGCTTTATCAATTACTTCAAAAAAAATACTGAAATTTATAAAGGAATGAAACTTATTGATGAAAAGCTAGGAGGAACAACGCCTCTTGAAGTTATTATTAAATTTCCAAAAGCAGACAAAGAAGAAACTGAAGAAGAAGATGACTGGGGTGACGAAGAAGAAAATGATGAAAAATATTGGTTTACAAAAGATAAGATAAATAAAATAAATATGGTTCATAATTATTTGGACAGCCTTGAGCCAGTAGGAAAAGTATTATCATTCTCATCAATTATTGATGTAGCCACTCAACTGAACAACAATAAGCCTTTAGGAACTCTTGAAATGGGGGTTTTATATTCAAAAATTCCAGACTCTATAAAAAAAGAAATAGTTGATCCTTATATTTCAATTGAAGATTCTGAAGCAAGAGTAAGTTTAAGAATTAAAGATTCTCAAGAAGGACTTCGAAGAAATGATCTTTTAAAACAAATAAACTATGATTTGCAAAATAAGTTAGGATTAAAAAAAGATGAATTCAAATTAGGTGGGGTTTTAATATTGTTTAATAATTTACTCCAAAGTTTATTTAAATCGCAAATCTTAACTTTAGCATTTGTTATGGTTGGGATATTTATAATGTTTCTAATATTGTTTAGAAATATTAAACTCTCGTTAATAGGGGTTGTTCCCAATTTTATTGCTGCTTTTTTTATACTTGGAATAATTGGATTAGCTGGAATACCTCTTGATATGATGACGATTACTATTGCAGCGATAACTATTGGTATAGCTGTGGATAATAGTATTCACTATATTTATCGATTTAAAGAAGAGTTTTCAAAAATAAAAGATTATAAAAAAACTCTTACACTCTGTCATTCAACAGTAGGTATGGCAATTCTAAATACATCAATTACAATAGTTTTTGGTTTTTCAATTTTAGTTTTATCAAATTTTATTCCAACAATATATTTTGGAATTTTTACAGGTATTGCAATGTTGTTGGCTATGATATCGGTTTTAACACTTCTCCCTGCTCTATTGTTAACATTTAAGCCATTTAAATGATTGAAAATATTCAGGGTGTTTTTGAACAAGTCACATTGTTTGATTATATTTACTTAGTATTAACAGTTTTATTCATAATTCAAGGAACATCCAAAGGATTTGTATTGAGTATTTTATCGGCAGCAAAGTGGATTTTAGCTTATGTGGTTACAATTTATATTTTTCCAAAAGCTAAACCATACATGGATGGTATAATTGATAACGAATATGTTTTAGATATAATATTGGGTGTTGGAATTTTTATAATTGTAATTTTTCTTATTCTTTTAGTTAATAAAGCATTGAGCAAAGCTGTCACATACTCTGGTATCGGTACAATAGATAAGGTTTTTGGATTCTTTTTTGGATTCGTTAAAGCTTATGTTGTTGTTGTTTGTTTATACACAGTTGTACACATCGTGTATAATCATGATAAATGGCCTATGAATCTTAACGATTCATACGCTTTCACTTGGGTTGAAAAAGGCAGTAACTATCTTATAAAAGAATTTCCAGATGAAAAAGAATACAAAGAAGCAAAAGAAAAAGTTCAAGATATATAGCCCAAAGATAAAGGAAGAGTGTGGAGTTTTTGGTATTAGCAATAATCCAGATGCTTCGACCTTAACAGCTTTAGGACTGCATGCGCTTCAACATAGGGGTCAGGAAGGTTGTGGAATAGTTTCTTTCGATGGAAAGCAGTATCACTCAGAAAAAAGGTATGGATTAGTAGGAGATAATTTTAATAAAGAAAAAGTATTAAAAAAATTACCTGGAAAATTTGCTATTGGTCATAACAGGTATTCTACGACTGGCGGAACTGCCTTAAGAAATATTCAACCATTTTTTGCTGATACAAATGCTGGTGGAATTGGTGTTGCACATAATGGAAATCTTACTAATGCTATAACATTAAGAAATGAATTGGTAAAAGAGGGAGCAATATTTTATACAACATCAGATACTGAAGTAATTGTCCAATTAATTGCAAAATCAAAAAGATCAAAAACAATTGATAAAATAATTGATGCTATATTTCATATTCAAGGTGGATACGCTTTGGTAATGATGACAAAAAATACACTAATAGGCCTTAGAGATCCATATGGTATTAGACCATTAGTTATAGGCAAATTAAAAAACTCATACGTATTTGCATCTGAAACTTGTGCTTTAGATATTATAGGAGCAAAGTTTGTAAGAGAAGTTGAAAATGGGGAAATCGTATATGTGGAAAATGATGAGCTAATAAGTTTAAAACCTTTTTCTCCACAAAAAGTAAGGCCTTGTGTTTTTGAATATATATACTTTTCAAGACCCGATAGTATTTTAAATGGCAAAACTGCTTACGAGTATAGAAAAAATTATGGGGTTCAATTAGCTAAAGAGGACGATATAGAAGCAGATATAGTAGTGCCGGTT
>CACACV010000028.1 GCA_902531025.1 uncultured Pelagibacteraceae bacterium
AACTCTGCCCAAAGTGCATCTGCACTTCCAGCAAATTTAACCCACCAAAGGTCTCCTAAGCCTAATGCATCAACTCTTTGCGGAATTAAATCACCGTGCCAAGTTTGAGGACCTTCTAACATTCTTCCTTTTCCATCTGGTGAATCAGGTGTTGTAAAGTTCTTTGCACAATCTGGATTTTTTAAAGCTGTCCAGTCTGGTAGACCTGGGCATAATCCTTTTTCAGCAACCCAATTTGGATATCCCATATCTTCAAGAGTTCTAGCTTCATGATCTCCCCAATCAAGTAAACCACCTTTATCTAAAGCAGTTGTAAATGATTTACCAAAAGCAGATTCCCAAACTTCATGTGATATAGTTACATCACCAATACGAATTGACTCGTAAACTGCTTGAGAGTCAGCGTTTACATATTTTACGTTATTTCCCATACTTTCCATAATTCCACCAATTACGTAAGCCATTACAATTTGACTTGACCAATTGTGTGTCGGGATAACGATAGGTTTCTTGCTATCTGCAGAATTAGCTATTCCAGCAAATGATACTACTGAAATAATTATAGCAGATAAAAGAGATATTATTTTTCTCATTTTTTCCCCTTTCCTTAATATTAAGAGAGCCAAGTATGTTCCTATTTGGATACTTAGTCAATGAAGATGTTTAACAAAATTTATATATAATTTTTATATATAAATTTATGTTAATTGATATAATTAGTTCTTAGAAATTTATTATGCTAACAAGTTTAGATATTAAAGAACCAGGATTAAATGTTTTACCACTTGGGGTTGAACGTCATGTTGTTAATGGTGGTGGGCTTACTGGTATTCAAATTTTGCCCGATGATGAGATAGAAATTATAAATGATGAAGGAAATCAAATTTGTGAAATTTCAGTATTTAATAAAGAGGGAAAATCTGAATTATCAATTTTAAATTTAAAAGAAAGTAAAGACTCATCTAAAATAAAAAAAATACTTTCAAAAAAAGATGAGGGTTCATTAATTGTATCTTATCAATTAAAAAAAAGAAATTTAGACATTAACAAATCTAAATCTGCTGTGATTTTTGATAAAGATGCTGCTTTAGGAGAAAAGATAAAACTTGTTTCAAAGGACAAGTGTTATTGTATTTTTTCAGCGCCTGGTACTGACATGTTGGTTCATGAACAAAATCCTTCAACTAATTTAACTGTTTATATAAAAAGAGCAAATATAGTTAATGATAAGGAGCACTCAATCATTCCTGATCCTATGTTTGATCCTTTGAATGAAACAAATATTGATAAAAAAACTGCTATCTCTTTTGAAGTTAAAGAAGGTGATTATATACAAATAATTTGTCCAACAGGAAGACAATGTTCAGATTTTGTAGCTTTTGATTCATCAAAATTAAGCAAAGGAATTGAAAAAGGTTTAGATTGGCAAACTACAAGAACTTTTATGGGAAATACTTTTCCAGGACCAGGATTATTTTCAAAATTTTATGATACTGATCATGAACCATTAGTTGAAGTCATAAGAGACACTGTTGGTAGACATGATACATTTAATCTAGCGTGCACTTCAAAATATTATGAAGATGCTGGATATTTTGGCCATCCAAATTGCTCTGACAATTTAAATAGTTCTATGGAAAAATTTGATGTTTCTAAGAAAAAAGGATGGCATGCAATAAATCTTTTTTTTAATACATCTGCTGGTGGGCAAAATTCGCTACTTTCAGATGAATCTTTTGCCAGACCTGGTGATTATGTAATTATGAGAGCTTTAAAAGATTTAACTTGCGGTACTTCAGCTTGTCCAAGTGATATTGACCCATGTAATTCATGGAATCCGACTGATATTTTTGTTAGAACTTATGACAAAAAAAAAGAATTTACAAAATCTTTTGCATTTAGAATGAAAGCAGATTCAGAAGCTAAACTAACTAAGAATACAGGTTTCTACGAAAGAACATCTAAACTTACTAGAAACTTTATTGATGCTAGAGGATATTGGTTGCCAAATGATTATACTAAACACGGGGTCATTAATGAATATACAGCATGCAGAGAAAAAGCAGTTGTTATAGACTTATCTTCTTTAAGAAAATTTGAAATTCTTGGTCCAGATTCTGAAGAATTAATGAATTACACTTTAACTAGAAATGTAAAAAAACTTTCTGTTGGACAAATAGTTTATTCTTCAATGTGTTATGAAAATGGAAGTATGTTTGATGATGGAACATTATTAAAAATGAGTGATCATGGTTTTAGATGGGTTTGCGGAGACGAATATGCTGGAGAATGGCTAAAAGAACAAGCGAAGAAAAAAAATTACAAAGTATTAATTAAAAATTCAACAGATCAAATTAATAACATTTCATTACAAGGACCAAATAGTAGAAAAATACTTGAAAAATTTATTTTTACTTCACCAACACAACCAGCTATCACTGAATTAGAATGGTTCAGGTTTACAATTTGTAGAGTTAATGACTTAAATGGAATTCCACTTATGGTTTCTAGAACAGGTTACACTGGTGAATTAGGTTATGAAATATGGTGCCATCCATCAGATGCTCCAAAGGTTTGGGACGAAGTCATGGCAGCTGGTAAAGATGAAGGTTTAATTCCTGCAGGATTTGGAGCTCTAGATTTATTAAGAATTGAGGCTGGATTAATTTTATTTGGAAATGAGTTTGACGGTCAAGTTGATCCTTTTGAAGCTGGTGTAGGATTTACAGTTCCTTTAAAAACTAAAACTGATGATTTTATTGGAAAATCAAGTTTAGTTAAAAGAAAAGAAAATCCTCAAAAAAAATTAGTAGGTCTAGAATTAATTAGTAAAGAAAAAGCTAATCATGGTGACTGTGTTCATATTGGAAGATCTCAAGTTGGTGTTGTTACAAGTGGATGTATTTCTCCAACACTTAATAAAAATATTGCATTATGTAGAATAGATGTTGAACATTCTGAAATAGGAACCGAAGTAGAAGTTGGAAAAATTGATGGTGAGCAAAAAAGAATTTCAGCAAAAATAGTTGGATTTCCACATTATGATCCACAAAAAACTAGAGTTAGAGCATAAATGATAAAAGATACCAAAAATTTGTTAGAGTTTTGGGAAACACAAATGAAACAATCCCATCGTTCAAGTAATTATTTTTTTAGAAAATCACCTTCACATTATCACATGATGTTATTAGTTATGTCTGCATTTAAAAATGATCAGGAACTTTCGGTTGAAGAATTAAAAACTAAATTATTTAAAACATCAAGACCAAAATCAGCAATTATTATCACTGAAGCTGTAGAAAAAGGATTTTTCTTTTTAGAAAAAACTTCAACTGACCAAAGAAAAAAATTTATTAGACCAACAATTGGTTTTGCAAAAGAATTTGACAACTATATAACTACTTTAAAGAATTTAGTTCTTTAAGATTTGCTAAGAACACTTTTTACAGTATCGCCCATAACTGAAGGATTTTTTGAAATAGTAATCCCATATTCTTTTAAAATTTCGACTTTTTCTACAGCACTTTCTCCATACGCAGAGACTATCGCTCCAGCATGTCCCATGACTCTTCCTTTTGGAGCAGTTAAACCTGCAATATAAGCAATAACTGGTTTCTTCATATTTTCTTTTGCAAATTTCCCAGCTGCAACTTCTTGTGGGCCACCTATTTCTCCAATCATCAAAATTGCGTCTGTTTCATCATCTTCTTCAAATTTTCCGATAATATCTTTAAAAGAACTTCCATTAATTGGGTCTCCACCGATACCAACACTTGTTGAAACACCTATATCTAAATTTTTTAACTGCTGTGCTGCTTCGTATCCTAGAGTTCCTGATCTACTTATTATTCCAACTCTGCCCTCTTTATATATATGACCAGGCATTATTCCTAACATAGATTTTCCTGGACTAATTATACCTGCACAATTTGGACCTACTAAACTCATTTTTTCTGATTTAGTATATCTTCTCATATAACGTTTGATCCTAATCATATCGTGTGAAGGGATACCGTCGACAATAGCAACGCAGCTTTTAATACCAGCATCTGCTGCTTCCATAGCAGAGTCTGCCGCAAAAGCAGGGGGCACAAACAATATGGATGCTGTTGCTCCTGTATTTTTTACTGCTTCTTTAACTGTATTAAAAACCGGAAGATTAAGATGTTTTGATCCACCTTTTCCTGGGGTTACTCCTCCAACAACATTAGAACCATATTTGATCATTTCTTCAGCATGAAAACTTCCCATCTTACCAGTAAATCCTTGGACAATTATTTTGGTATTTTTTTCTATAATTACAGCCATTTTAATTTCCAATAGCCTTGACAGCTTTATTTGCAGCTTCTTCTAATGTTTTAGCTTCTATATAATTGATTTTACTTTCTTTTAAAATTTGATTTCCCTTTTCAACATTTGTGCCTGCTAATCTGATAACTAAAGGTACTTTTATTTCTATTTTTTGAAGGGCCTGAACTATACCTTCTGCAACCCAATCACATCTGTTTATTCCTGCAAAAATATTAACTAATATGACTTTTACTTTTTCATCCATAGAAATTAATTTAAATGCTTTAACTATTTTTTCAGGAGTTGCTCCCCCGCCAACATCTAAAAAATTTGCAGGTTCGCCACCTGCTAACTTTATCATATCCATTGAAGCCATTGCTAGGCCTGCTCCATTAATTATATTTCCAATATTTCCTTCTAGACTTACATAATTTAATCCTCTGTCTGATGCATAAACTTCATTTGAATTTTCTTGAGTTTTGTCTCTTAATTCTGAAACTTGGTTTCGTCTAAATAGAGCATTGTTATCAAAGCTCATTTTACAATCTAACGCTAGGATTTGATCTTGATTTGAAATTACCAAAGGATTCACTTCAACCATAGTTGCATCAAGTTCACTAAATGCTCGGTAACATCCTATTATTGTTTCAGCTGCTCTTCTAATTAATTGTGCCTCTATACCTAAGCCAAATGCAATTTCTCTTGCTTGAAACTGTTGCATTCCGACAGCAACCTCAATTTTTGATCTAATTATAGTTTCGGGTTTCTGTTTTGCTATTTCTTCAACACTCATACCACCTTCTGTTGATGCTACAACCATAATACTTTCAGAACTTCGATCAAAAACAAGACCTAAGTATAATTCTTTTTTAATCTCGGTCGCTTCCTCAATATAAATTCTATTTACTATTTTTCCTTCTGGTCCTGTTTGGTTAGTGACTAATTTTTTTCCTAAAAGTTTATCTGTTGCTTGAGCAACTGCTAAAGGCGTATCGCATAATATTATTCCACCAGCCTTACCTCTTGCACCTGAGTGTATTTGTGCCTTCACTACCCACTTTGTGCCACCTATTTCTCTAGCTTTATTTTCAGCATTCTCAGGACTGTATGCAATTCCTCCTCTTGGTATAGTAACACCAAAATCTGAAAGTATTTTTTTTGCCTGGTATTCGTGGATATCCATAATTTATTTTTTATTAATTAGATTATCAATATTTACAATATTTTCTGCCATCCTAGCTGACGCAGCATCTATCATTCTTCCATCTAATTGGGCCGCACCTTTTCCTTCTTTTGCAGCTTTTTCTAACTCTTCAATAATTCTTTTTGCTTTATTTACTTCTTCTTCAGGTGGAGAAAAAACTTTATTTGCTAAATCAATTTGTGATGGATGTATAGCCCACTTACCTTCAATACCTATAGCCGCTCCTCTTTTAGCAGCAGCTATATAAGCATCAGGATCATTAAAATCTCCAAAGGGTCCATCAATTGCTCTTAAACCGTAAGCTCTACAAGTCATAACAAGTTCTGATAATCCATGATGCCATTGATCACCTGGGTAATCAGGATTCAATCCGCCTATTACAACTGTTCTTGCTCTTAAACTTGCTGCATAATCCGCAACTCCAAAATGTAGGGCTTCTAATCTATCACTAGACTTTGCAATTTCTTTTATATTTGACATTCCTAAAGCTGTTTCAATTAAGCATTCAATTCCAATTTTTTTTCTAAGTTTTTTATTTGTTTCTATTTGAGTTAATAAACAATCCACCATATAAACATCGCTGGCTGTTCCTGCTTTTGGCACTAATAAAGTATCAACATTATCTCCCGCCTCTTCAACAATTTCAACTACATCTCTATACATGTAGTGAGTATCTAAACTATTAATTCTAACTGAAATAGTTTTACCTTTTTCTTTCCAATTAATTTCTTTAAGAGCTTTAATGACATTCTTTCTCGCAGAAATTTTATCATTAGGAGAAACTGCATCTTCAAGGTCTAAAAATATATAATCAGCATTTGAGTTCAATGCTTTCTCGAACATTTTTGGGGATGAACCGGGTACCGCGAGTTCACTTCTCTGCAACCTAGAAGTAGCCGGTTTATAAAATTTGAAACTCATAATTATTCATATATTTGCCCAGATTTATAACATATACAATATATTTAAGGTCTTCTTTTTATATCTACTTTTTAGATATTTAAAAAAAACTTTAATAATTTTTTCCATTTGTTACGGATTCAATATAGAGAGATTTATGGTAGGATTACCTAATAAAGCAAAAGTTGTTATAATTGGCGGGGGTATTCACGGATTAAGCACAGCATGGAAATTATCTGAAACTTACAAAAACCCTAATGACATAATTGTATTGGAAAAAAAAGATACAGCCGCAGGTGCTAGTGGAATAGCTTGCGGGGTAGTTCGAAACAATTATTTCCAACCTGCAATGAGGCAACTAATGGCTCATTCTGTAAGTGTTTGGGAGAGTGATCCAAAATCATTTAAATATAATCCAGTAGGATACATGCAAATTTCACCTGAAGTTATGCATGAAGACGTTGCAAGTATATATGAACAACAAAAGGCTATTGGTTATGAATCAGTTTTTATTGAAGGTGAAAAAGATTGTATGAAATACATGAAGGGAATGTTTGATGATTGGCAAGCAAAAGGAATAACTTCAGTTCTTCATGAAAAAAAAGGTGGATACGCATTTAATAAAGATTCAATTAAAGCTTTAGAAAGTAAAGCAAACTCTAATGGAGTAAATGTTCATAAGGGTGTTAAAGTTACAGGATTTAAAAGAGGAAGTAATAGTAATGCAATAACAGGAGTGGTCACTGATAAAGGAACTATCGATTGTGATCAAGTAGTTATAGGGGCAGGTCCATGGGTAAGAGATTTTTGGAATATGTTAGAACTGCCTAAAACAACAGGTGTAAAAGGTAAAGATGGAAAAATACATCAAGTGGATATGTGGACATACTGGTTTTTACAAGAAGGTATTTTAGGTGTTGATGCTGAGTACTTAAGAACTAATGATGGAAAACAGTCTCCAGTAATTCATGTTGATACGGATGCACCGCTGCATTCAGACAAAGATGGAAGTTTAATTACAGATGAGTTATGGGGAATATATTATAAACCAGATATTGATGGTTTGGGAGTTCAAGGAGGAACTTCACCATACATAGTTCAAAAACATTTTGATAAAGTAAACGTAGATCCTTATGGAGTAGAGTCACCAGAATTTCAAACAACAGATAAATTTTCTGATATGTGGACCTCTGCTTTGGCTCATTGTCAAAAACGTTTTGAAGGAAAATCTAACTTATATAGAAAAGGTCCATCAGGTGGATTGGGATGCTTAACTCCAGACTCTTTCCCGATCTTCGATAGATTTTGTGAGAATGTTTATATGATAGCTGATGCTAATCATGGATATAAAATGATAGGTGTTGGAGAGTTAGTTGCTCAAGAAATTTTAGGAAAAGAAAGTGAATTGTTAAAACCATTTAGATTCAACCGATACGAGAAAGGAGATTTACACCCTACCTCAAATAGTCCATTCCCATGGAGCTGATGAATCTAAGTAGACAGAATATTTTTTTTCAGTTAACTTTTAAACTTAAAAGATAAAAGGAGAAACATGACAGATCTAGAAAAACATGTAAACAGACCTGGAAGAGCTAAACAGGTTAAAAAAGTAAGAGAAAAAATTAAAGAATTAGGAATAACTTATATTTATTTTCAGTTTATTTCTGTAACAGGAAGAGTTGTAGGTAAAGGTATACCGGCAGATCATTGGGAAAGAACAGCAGAAAAAGGATTTCAATTAGTTTATGGTTCAACTGCTAACTTATTTTTAGATCGTCATAATAATTATATTGGTTATGGACCAGAAGCTATGGAATTAGTTGGTATTCCTGATCCCGAAACTTTTGTTCAATTACCTTGGGATAAAAGAGTTGGAAGAGTGTTTTGTACATGTTTTAGAAATAGAGAAGAAAGAAAAAATCCAGGCGGTCATTTAACTTCGGACTGTAGAGGAAATTTACGAATTTTTATGGATGAATTTCAAAAGAAACATGGTTTAGAATTAAGAGTTGGAACTGAACCAGAAATGATGTGGTTAACTAAGAACCCTGATGGAACACCAACAGGAAAAGGTTTTTCAAAACCTTTCTGTTATCATATTGATCAATTTGAATCGTTAAGACCTGTATTCATGAAAGTAATAGAATATTCAAATGCTATGGGTTTAGACATGATTCAAGGTGACCATGAAGATGCTCCTGGTCAGTTAGAATTAAACTGGACATACGACAACGTTTTAAGAAATGCAGATAGATTATCTACTTATAGGCAAATTTGTGCTCAAGTGGCAAGAGAGAATGGTCTTATTGCATGTTTCATGACTAAACCATTTATGGGTGTTTCTGCTAGTGGATGTCATACAAATATGTCTTTATGGAAAGGTGGAAAAGTTTCTGTAAACAAATTGGGTCATAAAAGTTTACCAGGTGTAGAAGAAGTATTTAGTTATGTTGGTGGTGGAACAAATACTTTTATGCCAGATACTAAAGATATGCAATTACCTGGAAAAATAGGTTTACAATCAATCGCTGGAATTATGAAACACTTGCCAGCTTTAACGGCTCTTGGTTCATCAACAGTAAATTCTTATAGAAGATTATGGGATCAAGGTTTTTGGGCACCTGTATATGCTGATTGGGGATATCAAAATAGAACTTGTGGATTAAGAGTTTCTGCTCCAGGAAGATTTGAATATAGATCTGTCGACTCAATGCACAATCCGTATTTGTTGGGCGCAGCTTTATTGAAAGCATGTGATGAGGGAATATCTAAAAAAATGAAACCGGCGAAGCCTGAGTCTAGAAATATTTATGAAGCTCAAAAAGCTGGTAAAGATGTTAAAAAACTTCCTTTAAGTTTGGGGGAAGCTCTAGATAGATTGGCTGAAGACGAAGTAATTAAATCTGCTATGCCAGATGAAATGTATAAGGTCTTCCATTGGTATAAAAATGATGAGTGGGAAAGATTCCTTGGAGCAACAACTCAATGGGATCTTGACACTTATTTAGATTGTTTGCCATAATTTGAGATTAGGAAATTAAAAAATATGTGTGGAATTGCGGGTTTAATACATAGAGGAAAATCTTCCAATGTAGGTCAAGAACTACAAGGAATGCTTCAAGCTTTAAAGCATAGAGGTGAAGATTCTACAGGTTACGCTCTGTATGGTGATACAGATGGACAAAACTTTATTATGCGTTTTAAAGTTGGAGAAAACGTAGGAGAAGGAAGTAACTCAATCATGGAAGATAAATCAGTTTATGACGATAGAAAAAAAATCGTAGACAGATATCTTTCAGAATTAGGAGCAAGAATTGTTAAAGAAGATAGAATACTTCCCTACTCTTTAAGATATGAAGTTAGGTACGACAAAGACTTGATGGAATTTTCTCAAAAAATAGAAAGTGTTCCTGGAGTTGAAATATTATCAATGGGAAAATCTCTTGAAGTGATTAAAGATTTAGGAAATGCAAAAATGGTTTGCGATAGATATAATTTAGATAAAGTTGTTGGAACACATGCAATAGGACATGCGAGAATGGCAACAGAATCTGGAGTTGATATTAAATCTGCCCACCCTTTTTGGGGATATCCTTTTAGTGATGTTTCTGTAGTTCATAATGGACAATTAACTAACTATTGGAATAATAGAAGAGTATTAGAAGGTAAAGGAATGAGGTTTATGTCTGAGTGCGACTCAGAATTAATAGCAGTTTATATTGCAGAAAAAATGAGAAGTGGAGCTACACTTGAAGAAGGTATGAGAGACTCTTTAACAGGTCTTGATGGTGTATTTACTTATTTTGTAGCAACAAAAGATTCTTTGGGAATGGCCAAAGATACTATGGCAGCCAAACCACTAGTTTTATACGAGTCTGATGATTTGGTAGCTATGGGATCAGAAGAAATAGCAATTCGTTCTATTCTTCCTCAAGAAATAGACACTTATGACCCTTTTGATGGAGAGGTTAAAGTATGGCAAATTTAAAAACTGTAGAAAAAAAAACAAAAGCCCAATCAATGGGACTTCATTCTGAAGTTCTAACTGGTAAAACACAGCAGAAATTCTTTAATCCGGATGAAGCAGAAAATTTCTTCTATTTTGGAACTCATGACGTAGATTTTAATAAGAGAACGGAAATAGATGTTAGAGATATGGATTGCAAAGAAGCTAATGGAAAAATTGACGAATTAATGAGCCAAGGTTATGGAACAATAGTAATTAAAAATCCTCAAGGTAAACATAGTCTTGGGGTGGGAATTTTGAACAAATTAAATCTAATTTTTGAAGGAAGTTTAGGTTATTTTGGATGTGGATCTATGGATGGACCGATAGTAAGAATTAATGGAAGAGTTGGATGGTCTTGCGCAGAAAATATGATGGCAGGAAAAGTTGTTATAGAGAAGAATGCAGGATCTTGTTTTGGTGCTGCTATTAGAGGAGGTGATTTAATTTGTAAAGGAAGCGTTGGGGCAAGAACTGGAATTGACCAAAAAGGTGGGACAATTATTGTAGGTGGCGATGCTGGTGCATTTACAGGTTTTATGATGCAAAGAGGTAGAATTATAATTCTAGGAGATGTAGGGATTAATCTAGGAGATTCTATGTATGATGGGACAATTTTTATAGGTGGAAAAATTGGTTCATTTGGTAGTGATGCTGTTGAATCTGAAATTACAGAATCAGATATTGGATGGTTAAAAAGAAAATTAAAAGTTGCAGAAATTGGAGACAATTTTGATGTATCTAAAATGACAAAAGTAGTAGCTGGTAAAAAACTTTGGAACTACGAT
>CACACV010000029.1 GCA_902531025.1 uncultured Pelagibacteraceae bacterium
GATCTTTTCTTTAGGTGTAGCTTACTTCATAGAAAAAGAAAAAAATTTATTGAAATGGATATTTGTAGTTTTTTTAATATGCTTTTTGTTATTAATTTTAGACGGTTATACGCAATATTTTTTTAAAACTAATATAATTGGAAATCCCGTTGATTTAGACAGTGGAAGAATAAGATTTTTATTTAATGATGAATATATATTGGGCAGTTTTATATCAAGATTATTTCCAATTTTTTTGGGTTTAAGTTTTATTATATTCAAAAATAAAAAAAAATTGATAATTCCAGTTTCGATTTTGTTTGTATTTATAGAGGTTTTAATTTTTTTAAGTGGAGAAAGAACTGCATTTTTTTATAATACTCTTGCTGCATTATTTATCATAATTATGATAAATAATTTCAAAAAAATAAGATTGATTACATTGTTAACATCATTTGTAGCAATCATTTTGATTTCAACATATGACGATACGGCTAAAAAAAGAGTCTGGGATCAGACAATAAATCAGTTTGGTATTAATTCTTCTAAATTAAATATTTTTTCTACAATTCATCAAAGTCATTATATTTCAGCTTATAGAATGTTTCTGGATAATAAATTAATGGGAGTTGGGATAAGAAATTACAGAAACTTTTGTCATAATCCAAAATATATAACTCATTATTATTCTTGTACTACTCATCCACATAATACATATGTTCAACTTTTATCAGAGACAGGATTTATAGGTTTTTCTTTTGGACTAATTTTATTTTTTTATTTTGTTTTTAAAATGTTTAATCACTTGAAGGGAGCGTTATTTAAAAAACAATACTTATTTACTGATTTTCAAATTTGTATTTTTGCATCTATATTAATTACAATATGGCCAATAGCACCAAGTGGTAACTTTTTTAATAACTGGTTAAGTATAGTATATTACTATCCTGTTGGATTTTTCCTCTGGTCAGCCAAGCAAAAAAATCAATAGTTTTTAAAAATTATATTATAACTTGCGATTTCTTTATGCCCCAAGTCTTTTACTAGATGAGTGCAGGGTGAAGGGGCATAGTAACAAATTCCACCACTTTTTGTTGTATAATAAAATTTTTTTTGGTTATTTGAGAAATATACTTTTTTATAATTAATTTTTTTTTCATAACTATCAGAATAAATATTAATCCAAGGATTGTTAAAGTAATTATTTTGAATTCTATCGACAATCCTATTCATATTTTTGGAAAAGATTAATAAGATTAATAAAGGTATTATTATTTTTGTAATTTTAGAAAAATTGATTAAATTAAAATTTTTTAAGCAATAAATAAATGTTACAACAATAGTACTAATTAGAATACCAGATCCAAACCTATATACAGGAAAATTTAAAAACCAAATTAAAATAAAAATATAATTAAAAATAAAAATTAATTTTAAACCTTTGCTTGATTTAAAAATTATTCCATTTCGATTTATAGAAATAATTATGAAAAATAAAATTGGCAAAATAACTGATATTTTTTTTACTATAAAAATAAAATGGTTAGTAAACCAAGTAGAAAACCATTTAAAATTTGAAATATAATCTTTATATTTATATTTTATCTCCGAATCCGGATAACCTTTTGCCCAAGCTTCTGCACTTAAACTTTCTTTTATACTAAAGTTGTTTGACCATAATAAATTGTCAAAACAAGTATTTTCTATAGGATAAATTAAGCAACTTGATATTAAAAAATTCTTAAAAATCCATAAAGAAAAAATAAAAAATAAAAAAATATTTAATCTTTCAAAAATTTTAAAATTTTTGAAGGAGTTAAAAATAATAAATATTACTAATAATACAAGAATAGAATATGTTATTTTTATCATGAATAAAAAAAGAGATAACAATATAATTATTTTTATTAAATTTTTTGAATCTAAATTATTTTTTGTAAAATAAATTACAAAATTAGTTATAAAAATAAAAAATAACATATGTGCATTCTCATCATTCCCAAATTCACTGAATCTATTCATATCTACTGCTATAGAGATTCCAAAAAATAATGATAAAATTTTTAATTCATTTGATGTGTTTGAGTTTATACAAAGTCTAAAAAAATAAATTAAAGATGATGCGTAAAGAATTAAATTTGGAAAAAAAATTGCTTTTTCTGAAAAAAATGAATTATTAAATACAGAAGATGTATATTGAAAAAAAGATGTGAAGCCAAATCTTGAATGTAAATTGTTCAGTCCAAGTATTATTTTATTCTCATTTAAAATACTTATATATGGAAGATGATATAATCCTGCATCCGGTCTATTAGATGTTTCATAAATTCCTGTAATAAAAGCAATTAATGTTATTATTAAAAAATATTTAATTTCCTTATTAATTTTTTTAAAATAATAAAAAAATAATATAATTCCTGATATTAAAATTATATTTGTAATAATTAAATTAATAGGAAAAAAAAAATTAATAACTAAAGCTAAAGATCCAAGAAAGAAACATCCAAAAATTATTTCAAGACTTAAAGATGAGCAATTAATATTAAAAGATCTACAAAAGAATTTTCCATATCCAGTAATAGTAATTGATGTAACTATAATAAAAATGTAAAAAAGAGATATATTAAGAAAATTAATCAAATGTCTAAAATAAATAAGATTTCCGTACTAATACCTTGTTATAACGAGGAAAATACAATTAGCCAAGTAATTATAAAAGTTGAGAAAAGTTTGTTAAATCTAAATATAGATTATGAAATAATTGTTGTAGATGACTATTCTAATGATGATTCATCAAAAAACTTATTGGAGTTAGAAAATCAAAAAAAAATTAAATTATTTACTCATAATCAAAATCTAGGTAAAGGTGCAGCTATTGCAACAGGGTTAAAACATGTTTCGGGAGAAATTATTTTAATACAAGATGCGGATTTAGAATATGATCCTGAAGATTATAAAAAATTGATATTACCTTTTAATGAAGCAAACGCAGATGTTGTGTATGGTTCAAGATTTTTGGGAGGTGGTAAATATTTAAGAATTCATTTTTTTTGGCATTATGTAGCAAATAAAATTTTAACACTCTTATGTAATATGGTTGCTAACCTTAATCTTAGTGATATGGAAACAGGATATAAAATGTTCCGATATGAAAAAGTAAAAGATCTAGAAATAAATGAAAAAAGTTTTGGTTTCGAACCAGAAATTACTATTAAACTTGCAAAGAAAAAATCCAAGTTTTTTGAAGTTCCAATATCGTATAATGGAAGAAGCTATAAAGAGGGGAAAAAAATTGGTTTAAAAGATGCTTTTGTAGCAGTTTATTGTATATTTAAATATGCATTAAAAAATTAATTAATATTTACAAAATTAATTTTTTTGACTATAAGCCTTCTGCCTGGTGATTATTGCGAAAGGGTAATACCCGATCCCATCCCGAACTCGGAAGTCAAGCCTTTCTGCGCCAATGGTACTTTGTCTTAAGACATGGAAGAGTAGGACGTTGCCAGGCTACAAACCCAAATGAAAAATTTAATTGTTGTTACTGGTGGAGCAGGGTTTGTTGGGTCTAATTTAATTGAATATATTTCAAACAAAACAAACTTTAGAATTATTAGTTTAGACAATTACTCAACAGGAACTAAAAAAAACCATATTAAATCAAATAAAATTAAGTATTTAAAAGGAAACACGCAAAATATTATTAAAATCTTATCAAAATATAAAAAAAAAATTAAAGTAGTTTTTCATTTTGGAGAATTTTCAAGAATTTACCAAAGTTTTAAGAAATTTTATGAATGTTATGATTCTAATTCTATTGGCAGCAAAGAAGTTTTTAAATTTTGTTTAGAAAATAAAATTAAACTTGTTTATTCTGCTACATCTGCCTCATTAGGAAATAAAGGTTTTGATAAAAATCTTTCTCCTTACGCTTTTACAAAATCAAAAAATATAGAATTATTAGAAAACTTAAAAAAATGGTTTAATTTTAAATTTGAAATAATTTATTTTTATAATGTTTATGGCAAAAGGCAAATTGAGCAGGGAGAAATGTCAACAGTTATAGGAGTCTTTCAAAATCAATATAAAAAAAATATAGCCTTAACTGTTGTTAAACCCGGCACTCAAACAAGAAGATTTACTCATATACTTGATACTGTTAAAGTTTGTTACCAGGCATGGAAGGCAAATAAATGCACCTATTACAGCATCTCAAGCAAAAAATCGTACTCAATTTTAGATGTGGCAAAAATGTTCAAAACTAAAATAACTTATTTAAGCCCCAGATTAGGGGAAAGATATGCCTCAGCACTAACAAATTTTTCATTTAATAAGAGAGTTATTAAGAAATTTGGTAAAATAAGTTTGAAAGATTACGTGGCATCGTTTATTAAAGAAAAAAATTAAATTATGAAAATCGCTAGTTCTTTAAAATCCTTAAAAAAAAGAGACCTTAATTCCAAGTTAGTTAGAAGAAGAGGAAGAGTTTATATAATTAATAAAAAAAATCCAAAATTTAAAGCAAGACAAAAGTAATCTAAGTTTTATGATAATAGTTTCAGTATCAGAGAACAGAGAATTAGAGAAAAGAATTTCAATTACTCCTGAAATTTCAAAGAAATATATTAATTTAGGATTTGAAGTTCATTTAAGTCAAAGTTATGGAGATCATTTAGGATTTAAAGATGAAGAATATGAAGAACTAGGAGTCAAAATAACAGACGATGAAAAAAAATTATTAGAAAGTGCAGATGTTATAATTCAAATGAGTTTGTTAGATAAAAGTAAAACTTCAATTTTAAAACCTAATCAAACTTTCATAGGAGTTCTTAATCCTTATGAAAATAAAGACAGAATAGATGAATTGGTAAAAAAACAAATTAATCTGTTTTCATTAGAATTGTTACCAAGAATAACAAGGGCACAATCAATGGATATACTTTCTTCTCAAGCTAATTTAGCAGGATATAAGGCTGTGGTAGAAGCATTTTCGGTTTTTGAAAAAGCTATACCAATGATGATGACCGCTGCAGGTACTATACCTGCTGCAAAGGTTTTAGTTGTTGGCGCAGGAGTTGCGGGGTTACAAGCAATAGCAACTGCAAAAAGGATGGGAGCAATGGTATTTGCTACGGATGTTAGAACAGCTTCAAAAGAACAGGTTGAAAGTTTAGGAGGGAAATTTTTAACAGTTGAAGGATCTGAAAATTTAGAAACTGAAGGTGGTTATGCAAAAGAAGCATCTGAGGATTTTAAAAAAAAACAAGAAGAATTATTAAGCGAGACGCTAAAAAAAATTGACATTGTGATTTGTACTGCTTTGATACCAGGAAAAAAAGCTCCATTAATTATTAAAGAAAGTATGTTAGAAAATATGCAACCCGGGTCAGTGATATACGATTTAGCTGCTGTTCAGGGAGGCAATGTGGCATTTACCGAAGTAGACAAAATTATTGTAAGAAATGGTGTTAAAATTATTGGTGAAGCCAATATTTTAAACAAGTTACCAACTTCAGCCTCAAGTCTTTATGCAAAAAATGTATTTAATTTCATTTCAAATTTATTCGATAAAGAAAATAAAAAAATTAATATAAACTTAGAGGATGAAATTATTGCTAAAACAATAATAAAATAATTTATGGAAATAGACCCATTTATATTTAGATTGAGTATTTTTATACTTTCTATTTTTATAGGATATTATGTTGTTTGGAGCGTTACTCCTTCATTGCATACACCTTTAATGTCAGTAACAAATGCGATTTCTTCTGTAATAATAGTAGGGGCAATAATAGCGGCTCTAGCAGGAGGATCTGAGAATATTTTTGATACAGCAAATATATTTGGTTATTTAGCAATAATTTTAGCAGCAGTAAATATTTTTGGTGGTTTTTTGGTTACCCAGAGAATGTTAGCCATGTATAAAAAGAAGAAAGATAAAAAATGATTTCAGCAAATCTTTTAGCAGTATTTTATATGGTTTCAGGTGTATTGTTCATATTAGCACTTAGAGGTCTTTCATCTCCAGAAACTTCAAGGCAAGGAAATTTATTTGGCATACTTGGAATGGCAATAGCTATTGTAGTAACAATAATTTCTGTTGGTAATTTCTCAACTGGATTTTTAATTTTGTTAGTTTTATTACTAATAGGAGGATCCATAGGATCATTTATTGCGTTTAAAATACCAATGACTGCAATGCCAGAACTGGTTGCAGGCTTTCATAGTTTGGTTGGCTTAGCTGCAGTTTTTGTAGCAATATCAGCTTTTTTAAATCCTGAAGTTTTTAACCTAGGCAATCCCGGTGATATTAAAATTGCCAGTCTTATTGAAATGTCTTTAGGTGCTGCAATAGGAGCAATAACATTTACAGGTTCTATAATTGCCTTTCTAAAGCTCAGAGGGATAATGTCAGGTTCACCCATTACATTTTTTGGTCAACATTATTTAAATTTAATTTTAGGAATTTCATTAATAGGCTTAATATTTTATCTTTGTAAAACTCAAGTTGATACTTGGTTTTGGACAATTATAGCAATTTCGCTTTTGGTAGGTATTTTACTGATCATTCCAATTGGAGGCGCTGATATGCCAGTAGTAATCTCAATGCTTAATTCTTACTCAGGGTGGGCGGCTGCAGGAATTGGATTCACATTAGAAAACACTGCTTTAATAATAACAGGTGCTTTAGTTGGTTCATCAGGCGCAATTCTTTCTTATATAATGTGCAAAGGAATGAATAGATCATTTTTTAATGTTATATTAGGAGGATGGGGTGCAACAGACCAAACATCTTCATCTTCATCAAAAGAGCAGAAACCTGTTAAAAATGGTAACGCTGATGATGCAGCGTTTTTAATGAAGAACGCATCCTCTGTAATAATTGTGCCTGGGTATGGTATGGCTGTAGCACAAGCTCAACATGCACTCAGAGAAATGGTTGATGCACTAAAAAAAAACGGAGTAAAGGTTTCTTATGCTATCCATCCAGTTGCCGGAAGAATGCCAGGGCATATGAATGTGTTGCTTGCAGAAGCCAATGTTCCTTATGATGAAGTTTTTGAATTAGAGGAAATAAACAATGATTTTGCAAATTGTGATGTTGCGTATGTAATTGGAGCCAATGATGTAACTAATCCAATAGCAAAATCTGATCCTCAAAGCCCAATTTATGGAATGCCAGTTTTAGATGTTGAAAAAAGTAAATCTGTTTTATTTGTAAAAAGAAGTCTATCTCCTGGTTATGCCGGTATTGATAATGATTTATTTTATAGAGATAATACATTAATGTTATTTGCTGACGCTAAAAAAATGACAGAAGAAATAGTTAAAAGTTTATAAATTGACCAAAATATATTGTGATATTGCTGATAAAAAATTAATTAAAATATTTAATAAAAAAAAGATTGTTAAAGGATTTACAACAAACCCAAGCCTGATGAGAAAAGCTGGCGCTAGTAACTATAAATCTTATAGTCTAGAAATATTAAAAATTACAAGAAAACCTGTTTCCTGTGAAGTTTTTGCTGATGACGAAAAAAATATGATTTCACAAGGAAAGAAAATAAGCAAATGGGGAAAAAATGTTTACGTTAAAATTCCTGTATGTAACTCAAAAGGTAAATTTATGGGAGAAGTTATACAAAAATTAAATAATGATAATATTAAATTAAATATAACGGCAGTTTATTCATCAAATCAAACAAAAAAAATTTTAAAAACAATCAATAAGAAAACAAAAGTTATAATTTCAATTTTTGCTGGAAGAATGGCAGATGTCGGAAAAGATCCAATCCCCGAAATTAAAGCTAGTATTGCTATGGCAAAAAAATTTAAAAATGTTGAAATTCTTTGGGCAAGTGTAAGAGAACCTTATAATTATTTACAAGCCAAACAAATAAAGTGCAATATAATTACAATACCGCCAACTATTATAGAAAAAATTGAAAAATTTGGTAAATCTTTCGACAAACTAGCTACCGATACCGTAAAAGGTTTTTTAATTGATAGTAAAAAATCGAGTTTTAAAATTTGATAAATTGGTTGCGGGGGACGGATTTGAACCGCCGACCTCAAGGTTATGAGCCTTGCGAGCTACCAGGCTGCTCCACCCCGCGATAATTAAATCCTATTTTTGAGTTTGTTAAGCTTTTTAACTCTTTTAATGTTTTCTTGAAGAATTCTTTTTTTCTTTTCCGATGGTTTTTCGTATGTATTTTTAAGCTTTATAATCTTAAAAAAACCATCCCGTTGTAGCTTTCTTTTTAAAACTCTCAACGCTTGTTCAACATTATTATCTTTGACTTCTATTTTAATAACTACCCCCAAAAAATAAAATTAAATATCACTTTAAAATTTATTTGTCTATTATTTTTCATATTAAATTATACTGTTAGTTTTGCTTTTTCTTTCTCTTTTTTTTCTCTTTTAATTCTTCTTTCAGCTTTTTCAATTGCATCAATCAAATCTTTTTGTGAAAATAAACCCATTGCAACTGGATCTTTCGCACTTAGATTATTAAAGTTCCAATAACTTTTATTTCTTATAGCTGTTACAGAATTTTTTGTTATTCCTACTAATTTTGCTATTTGAGAATCTTTTAGTATAGAGTGTTGTTTTGTTAGCCAAAGAGCTGAATCTGGTTTATCTTGTCGTTTAGATAAAGGTACGTATTTTTTAATTTTTTTAACTGGATTTTCAATTTCAACTTCATTTGTTATAAGATTTAATTGTCTATTTGAATCTTCTGAAGAGAGTTTAATTTCTTCTCTAGTTAATTGACCGGACATTATCGGGTTATAACCTACAATTCCTTTTGCAACTTCTCCATCAGCGATTCCTTGTACTTCTACTTCATGCATTTTGCAGTAATCTGCAATTTGTTTAAAAGTTAAGGTAGTGTTTTCAACTAACCACACAGCAGTTGCCATCGGCATTAAGGGGGCTTTTGACATTAATTATTTTTTTCAGACCTAAAGTTTTGGAATTTTTTATTAAATTTGCTAATTCTTCCTTTATCTAAAATTTTTTGTTTTCCGCCAGTCCAGGCTGCGTGTGACTTAGGGTCAATTTCAAGTTTTAGCACTTCTCCTTCAGTTCCCCAAGTAGATTTTGTTTCAAATTGAGTTCCATCAGTCATTTCAACTTTTATTGCATGATAATTAGGATGTAAGTTTTTTTTCATAGCGCGTTTTATAACAAATGATTTTGTAAAAACAATTAAAAGTTCTTTAAATTTTCAAGCATTTTATTATGTATATTGTTATTTGATGCTCTTATATTTATGCTATTAATATCAAATTTATTAATTTCATTAACTTTCCCCCCCAGCTTCTTGAATAATCAAAACTCCTGCAGCAATATCCCAAATATTAATTTTATTATGAAAATATCCATCAAACCTCCCACAAGCAACATATGCTAAATCTAAAGCAGCACATCCTGTATATCTTAGATTAAGCTTTGAGCTAATAGCACCTTCGTGGTTAGTGGCGAACAAACAATCTTGTAGTTCATATTTTTTTGATACTCTTACTCTACGATTGTTAAAAAATGAACCAGAATTTTTTTCCGCATAGAACATTTCATTTTTTATTGGATCAAAAATTAAACCAGATATTATTTCATTTTTACTTTTTAAAGCAATAGAAATTGCAAAGTGAGGTATACCATGTAAAAAATTTGTTGTTCCATCGATGGGATCAATTATCCAAATATTATCTTTATCTGGATTGTCAATTATTCCAGTTTCTTCAGAAATAAATGAGTAATTTTTTTTATTTTTTTCTAATTCTTCAATTAAAATTTTTTCAACTCTTTTATCCGTTTTGGTTACAAAATCTTTTGGTCCCTTTTTTTTAACTTGAAGATTCTCAACTTCTCCAAAATCTCTAATAATTACTTTAGACGCCTTTTCACAAGCTTTAATCATTATATTTAATATTGGAGAAATAGAATTCATCAATCTAAACTTTTTTTATATATTCAATTGTTCTTGTATCTAAAACTATTTCATCTCCATTTTCAATGAAGGGTGGAACTTGGATATTAATTCCATTAACTAAAGTTGCGGGCTTGTAAGATGATGAAACTGTTTGTCCCTTTAAAGCAACATCAGTACTTTCAATCTTTGAAGTAATTTGATTTGGTAAGATTACTGATAAAGGATTTCCTTCAAAAAAATTAATACTTACCTCTAAGTTTTCACTTAGCATTCTACCTTTTTCGCCTACTATATTTTTTTTTATATTAATTTGATCAAAGTCTTTTGGGTTCATAAAATAATAATTTTCTTCATCTTCATATAAATAATTGAATTTATTTTCTTCTAATATTGCTTTTTCGACTGTTTCACTAGATCTGAACCTTTCATTTAACTTAGTATTTTTATTTAAACTTTTCATTTCAATTTGAGCAAAAGCCCCACCTTTGCCAGGTTTTACATGTTGCGTTTTTAAAACCTCCCAAAGATCATTTTTATATTCCAAAATCATTCCAACTCTAATTTCTGTTGCATTAATTTTCATTTTAATTTTTCAATCGCCTCTAACGGTTTATATTTTTTATTATTCCAAATGTAGCCTGAGATAGCCAAAAAGTTTGCTTTATTCAATAAAAGTTTTTTGTAATTTTTTGAATTTATACCCCCAATTGCAACTAAAGGAATCTTTGTCATTTTATTTATTGAATGAAGAATATTAATTTTAGCTTGAAATCTTGTTTTTTTTGTTTTTGAGTTAAAAAAAGCACCGAATGCTAAATAATCTGCGTTATTCCTAATTGCAATTTTTGCTAGTTTG
>CACACV010000030.1 GCA_902531025.1 uncultured Pelagibacteraceae bacterium
AATTATTAAGATTTGAAGAAAAAAGAAGATTAAAATTAGAAGCAATTGAAAAAGCAGAATTAGAAAAATTAAAAATAGAGAAAGAAAAGAAAGAAGAAGAAGAACTACAATTTAAGATAAAAGAAAAACAATTAAAAGATGAACAAAGATTAGAAAGAGAAAGAAATAAAGATATAAAATTATTTTTAAGAAAAGAGCAAGCAATTTTAAGAAAAGAACAAGCAGAAAGACAGAGGAAATTTTTAGAAGAACTTAAAATTGATAGGCAAATTGAGAAATTTAGAGTTAGAGAAGTTAAAGAGTTAGAAAAACTAGAAAAAATATCATTAAAAGAAAAAAGAGAAGATTATTCTGGACTTCAAGAGAGAATAGAAAAATTAAAAAATAAATATCGTCTAATTAGAGATCAAAAAATCAAAGAAAGAGTAGAAGCTCTTGGTGTTAAAATCATAGAAGGCGATGATAGAGAAACTCTTTTACAAAAAGAAAGAGAATATTATTTATCAAGACAAAAAATAGAGCTAGCTTTGGAAAGTTTTTATAGAAGTGCTAACAGCTTAGTTTTCCAGCTAAATAAAAGATATATAACAAGACATATGTCGATATTGAAGTGTATTGACAGAAGATTTGAAACAGGGGAAATTTTTATTAAATGGGATGAGTCTATAGATGAGGAATGGCTAATACTAATTTATATAAAAGATAACTCTCCAGACGAAGGAATAGTAATTGAAGATAAATCTAGTGAAGAAAAAAGTTTTTCTCACGAATTTAAACCAAGTGAAATATTTAAAGCTTCAGATATGATGGTTGATGCTTTAACTCAATTAATTTCAAGAAAAAGAAATAAAAAAGACTAATAAATAAGTAAATTAATACTTTTTTACTCACTAACATAAACAGAAACGCCTCTAGAATTTATATCTATATCAAACTTTTTGTGTAATGGTGGAAACGCTCTTTGAGAGCAATCTAATCTATCACAAGTTCTACAAGATACACCTATTGGCAATTCAGACTTTCTATCATTTAAATCTAAATTTTCGGTATAAACAAAGTCTTTTGCATATTTAGCTTCACATCCAAGTCCTATTGATAACATACTTTTTTTTTGTCCATATCTACCAACCCCTTTCTCTACTGTTCTTGCAATACATACGTACTTTTCTCCGTTCGTCATTTTACTCACTGCAGCTTGAATTACACCTGGTCTTGAAAAAGCAGAATAAACATTCCATCTTGGGCAAGCGCCACCGTAACGGGGTATTTCTATTCCTGATAATGAAAATCTTTTAGAAATATTACCTGCAACATCAACTCTTAAAAAATGAAAAGGAATTCCTGGAAGATCAGGATCTTGCAGACAAGTTACTCTATGCGCAACTTGCTCAAATGAAGTAGCAAATGTATTTTGCAAAAGTTCTAAATCATATTTTAATTCTTTACATTCTTTATGAAAAAGTTTGTAAGGCATTAAAATTGCTGCACCACAATAATTTAATAAAGCAACTCTAGTCAATTTTTTTGCTTCCTCTGAAGGAAAACTAAAAGTAGATAAATATTCATCTATTTCTTTAGAAGCACCTTCCTGAGAAATTTGTGCAGCAGCATGGAGTTTTTTAGTTTCTATAGAAAGATAATCTGATAAAAATAATTCTTTTTCTTTTACTTTGTATATCTTTGAAAAAGGCTTTCCTTCTTCAGGAATAATATCTTTTACAATAATTCCATATTCACTATTTAAAAATTCACATAGAGCAATATATCTTGTTCTGTTATTTTGTTTAACTTTTTCGAAAATATTATTTGCAAAATTTTCTAATTTTGGAAAAAAATTTTTATTCTCTTGCAAAAAATCAGATATAACTTCTCCTGGAAATGCAGCTTTTCTGTTATCAATTATCTTTCCTGATATATTTTCAACTTTATTTACAATTTCATGATCTTTTTGTTTAAAGTTATCGCCTAACTTAATTAATGCTTTTGCAATTTTAGGATTTGTGTTAACAAGATCTTTCACTTCAGGACCGAGAATATCTAATCCTTCAAATAATTGATCATCCAAAAGTTCTGATATATCATTTTCTAAATTAACATCTTCTTTACTAGTTAAATCAGATAATTCGACTCTTAGTTCCTGACTTATTTTAATTAATAAATTTCCATCAATATTCCTTTTTCCACTTTCAATTAGATTAAGATAACTCGGAGAAATTTTTAATTGTTCAGCAAATTTATTCGCTTGTAATCCAAGTTGTCTTCTAAATGCTTTTATTTTAGGTCCAATTTTTAAATCTAAATTTTTTATATTTTTATTTTTGGAAAATTTTGAAATTGCTATTTTTGCATTATTTAAGTTAATTTCTTTATCGCCTGTAATATCCGTTAATTCGATTCTAAGTTCTTGGCAAACTCTTATGAGAAGATCCCCATCAATATTTCTTTTTCCATTTTCAATTAAGTTAAGATAACTTGGAGATATATTAAGTAGTTCTGAAAGTTTATTAGCCTGAAGACCCAATTTTTTACGAAAAACTTTGATTTTTTGACCAATTTTTTTATTAATTTCCACAATATTTCCTATTTTTGTAAATTTTGTAAATTATAATTTACAAAAAATTAACATAATTTACAAGTAAATTTAATGTTTTTAGTAGAAATTGTAAATTTTGTAAATTATAAAATTTACATAATGGAAAAAAACAAAATTAAAAACACTGAAAATAACCAACAAATCACTAGTCAACAAGAGCAATCAGAGCATCAAACTAGAGGGATTTATCTAAGAGATGATCATTGTGATTGGGGATCAAGTGGTATGAACGAGTTTACTGAAGAATTTACTCAAAGTAACTAGTTCATAAGTTATCTTAATATTTAACCATCATTAATATAGAGGGAATAGCCAACATGTCAGCAGAAAATGTATCCTATGATTTAAAGAGATTTGCAGGAATAAAAAGAGATTATACTCCAGAGGAAGTGGAAAGGTTAAGAGGATCAATTAAAATTGAATATTCAATGTGCAAACATCAATCTCAAAAATTATGGAAATTACTAAATACAGAACCTTATATTAATACTCTTGGTTCACTTTCTGGAAATCATGCCGTTCAACATGCAAAAGCAGGTTTAAGAGCAATATATCTTAGCGGCTGGCAAGTAGCTGCAGATGCTAATAGTGCCGGAGAAATGTATCCAGACCAATCATTATATCCTTATGACAGTGCGCCAAAATTAGTTGAAGCAATGAATAATTCTTTAACAAGAGCAGATCAAATCCAACATATGGAATTACTAGATGGTGATATGGAAGAAAGCAAAAGAGTAGACTACATGTTACCAATTATAGCTGATGGAGAAGCTGGTTTTGGAGGACCTTTAAACGTATTTGAGTTAGCAAAGAAATTTATTAAAGCCGGTGCAGCAGGAGTTCATTTTGAAGATCAACTTGCTAGTGAAAAAAAATGTGGACATATGGGAGGTAAAGTATTGGTGCCAACAGGTACTATGATTAGAAATCTTAAAGCTGCAAGATTAGCAGCTGATATAGCTGATGTTCCTCTTATAATTCTTGCAAGAACAGATGCTAATGCAGCTAAATTAATCACAAATGATTTTGACGAAAATGATAAACCATTTTTAACTGGTGAAAGATCTCCTGAAGGTTTCTTTTATGTAAAAGATGGAATTCAACAAGCAATCTCAAGAGGACTTGCTTATGCACCTTATGCAGATTTAATATGGTGTGAAACTGCTACTCCAAATTTAGAAGAAGCGAAAAAGTTTGCAGACGCAATTCATGAAAAATTTCCAGGTAAATTATTAGCTTATAATTGTTCACCTTCTTTTAACTGGAAAAAACATTTATCTGATGACGAAATAGCATCATTCCAGAAAAAAATTGGAGAAATGGGTTACAAGTTTCAGTTTATTACTCTTGCAGGATTTCATACACAAAACATTGCAATATTTGAATTAGCAGAAAAATATAAAACCGAAGGTATGACTGCTTATTCCAAAATTCAACAGCATGAATTTTCTAGAGAAAAAGATGGTTACACGAGTGTAAAACACCAAAGAGAAGTGGGGACATCTTATTTTGATGCAGTTTCAAATACAATTAGCTCAGGTAAAAGTTCTACTACTGCAATGGAAGGTTCAACAGAGTCAGAACAATTTTAATTAGACTTTAATTTCTGGACTTGATCCCACGCAGAATTAATTGCTCTCATTTTAGCTTTACTTTCATCTATAACTTCTTGAGGAACTCCTTTGCTTAGAAGTAGATCTGGATGATGCTCTTTGCTTAGTTTTAAATATTTTTTTCTAATATTTGCAAGGTTATCGTTAGGTTTGCTTTCTAAAACAACATAAGGATTTAACTTGTCTGATGATTTTCTTCCTTCTACAATCCCATTAAATTCAATCTCGTTTAATCCAAAAATTTGTGAGATATGATGTATCATTTTAAATTCTTCATTGCTTACATTTCCATCTGCCTCCGCAATATAAAATAGGGTATTAATAACTTCTTCAAGGACATTTATATGTCCTTTATAAAAATGAGCAATTTGTTTAGCATATGGTTCGTAACCAATACTTTCCTCTTTTGCTTTATTAAAAATTTTTCCTACTTGATCTAATTCTTGATCGGGAATTTTTAATTTATCTTTTACTGCTATTAATTCTTCTCTACTAACTTGACCATCTGCTTTACTTAATTTTGCCGACAAAACAATTAAAGAAAGAGCAAATACTTTTTGTCCCTGGGCAGCCGCACTAAATCCAGATGTTGCTCTTGCTCTTGAAATTTTTCCACCAAGCAAAGAACCTAATAACATCCCAAAAGGTCCTCCAAGAGAAAAACCTATCATTCCACCTATTAAACTTCCCCAAATAGCCATTATTCAAAATTTTTTAATCTATATTCCCAATTACCCATCTTAGAATAAGAAACTTTTATTATTAAATTATTTTCTGGATTATACCATATATCAAAATTTAATTTTTTATCATCTGCCAAATTTTGATTTTTTGATTTTATTTTAAAATGTTCAGTTAAATATTCTTTATTTTTAATATTAATTTTTTCTTTTCCAACGAAAGTAACAATCTGTTCTTTTATACTCCCTGAAAGAGGACTTATTTGTTTAGTTGATTGAAAAATTTTATGATTCCACCAATTACCAATAATACAATCCAAGCTAGCTTCACCTTTATACGAAGATCCATTAATTATAAATTTATTTGATGATTTATCATAATTTAAATTTACATATTTTTCTTTGTCATTTTGAAATGTGTTTGATTTAAAGTAAATCAAATTATCATTTTCATACTTTTCTATTGCCTCACTTAATATAGAAAAGACAGTCACACCCAATAATTTAACTTTAAACTTAGTATAATTTTTTACAGTCAGAATTTCATTTTTTTTTTCGAAGTAATAATTTGTGTAACCAATTACTTCTCCATTAAGAACAACATCCATTTCAATTTTTTTTAAGCCTTCATAGTGACTTGTGTGGGAAAATGCTTGAGTCGTAAATAATAATATTATTATTATATATATGTATTTTCTCATTTTATTGGATTTTAATTTAAGAAAGTATAAATAATAGTAAAAAAAATGTTTTTATCTATAAAAAAAATACCAGAAGTCTCATGGAGCTCAAAAAATCCCTTTAATATAAAGCCTAAATTTTCTTCAATGTTTTTTTTATGCTTAGGATTAACATTTTTTGGATTAGGAGAGGGATTATTGATAGTTTCTAATTCAGGAGCATCCCCTTGGAGTGTTCTTGCTCAAGGAATTTCTTTAAATGTAAATTTGTCTATAGGTGTAATTACTTTAATAATAAGTATTACAGTTTTGTTATTCTGGATTCCACTTCGGCAAAAACCAGGAATTGGAACAATTCTTAATGCTTTGATAATTGCTGCAATGATAGATATTTGTATTAAATTTGTTCCTACGCCTGAAAGCTATTACTCTCAATTATTTCTTGCTTTTATAGCAGTTTTGACCGTTGGACTTGGAGGTGGGATTTATTTAGTTGCTAATTTAGGTGCCGGTCCAAGGGATGGATTAATGGTAGGTTTACAAAAAAAAACAAATCTTCCAATAGCTGCAGTTAGAGCATTACTTGAGATTTCAGTTGTAAGCATTGGATGGTATTTAGGAGGTACAGTAGGTCCTGGAACTTTATTGTTTGCATTTGGTATAGGTCCAGCAGTTGCATTGGGATTATATTTAGTTGGAAAAATATTCTCTTAAAAAGTGATACCTACAACCATAAAGATTTTATAGAATCGTTTTATGTGGTTTGTAAGAAAAAGACTGCATAAATTTGTTAGATTAACTATCAGACCACCCTGAATAGGGTGATTGATTTTTTAGAATATTAGATATAGTAGATAAATTCCATAAATCCCAAAAGTTATTCCTGTAAAACGTAATAAAATTGAAGATATAGCTGTCTTAATTGAGAAGTAACCTATAGCAACTCCAAATAGATGAAGAGCCGATGTTCCGCAAATAAATCCTAAAACAAATAAAATTGGATTAGCAGCCGCAGGAACTTCTAATCCATGAGCAATTCCATGAAATAAACCAAAAATTCCAACGAAAACCATAATTAATTTTGCTGGAATTTTTTTTTCAATACTAATTCCAAATCCTAAAAGAATAACTGATAAAATAATTCCAATTTCTACAAAATAAAACTCATCAATAATTAATAAAAATCCAAATAAACCTCCAATCGTCATTATAGCCACAAAAGTTAATGGAACTGTCCAAATAGCTTTTCCGCCAATTTGTGCTGATAATATCCCAACACTTATCATCGCAAGAAAGTGATCTAAACCTAAAACTGGATGAGAAATTCCATCAAAGAAACCAATCTTTCCAAAAAAAGAATGCGCAAGTACAGGCAATGGGTAAATTAATAAACAAGTTAGAAAAATAAAAAAATTTTTATTGAACATAATTTTTTCTTTTAAAAAATATTTTTTTTATAATTAAATATAATAAAAAAAATAAGACTAATAACATAATATGTGGAATGTATGCCGTAACGTCAAATTTTTTCCAGTGAACTATATCCATATAAGGCCCTATATAAAAAATTATTGGTGTCCAAGTGAGTATTTTTTCAAAAGTATTAGAGCCAAAAAATTCAGCTTCTCCAACTGCTAAAGAATAGTTTCCAATATTATCATTATTGTAAACTTTAATGATGTAAGTTCCTGATTTAACTAAAAAACTTTTTTTAAAACCTGTTTCCTTGTTTATTTCACCGCCAATTTCTGGGCCCTTCCAATACCAATCTCTTGCATATGGTTCGTACCACGGTTCCCAGTTAAATTTAGATCCATTAGCTTTATATAAAATATTATTATTTTCATCTAAAATATCTAAAGACAGCCACTTACAATTTTCATTTACCTTCGGACTTAATATTCCTACATAAAAAAGAAAATCCTTATTACTTGTTATTCTAAAATAATGAGACTTGCCCATTAATTTTCCATAATATGCCTTAGAAATTTCAGGATAAATTACCTCGTGTGGATTTTCTAATGAAGGAGAATAATTTATTATTTTTGGTTGATGAGCCAATGCTTTAATAGAAATAACAACTAATAAAAGTGTAATAATAAATCTCATTTTGTTAATACTATAATTATTGTAACAAAAAAAAACCCCCGGTTAACGGGGGTTTTAAATTTTATATATAATTAGTTTAGAAGGGGATTACATTCCCATACCACCCATTCCTCCCATACCACCCATACCACCAGGAGGCATTCCACCTCCAGTAGCATCTTTTTCCTCTGGTTTATCAGCAACCATTGCTTCAGTTGTAACCAATAGACCTGAAATTGAAGCGGCATCCTGAAGAGCTGTTCTGACAACTTTTACAGGGTCAATAATACCTTCTTTGAACATATCAACGTATTGCTCTTTTTGAGCATCATAACCTTGGGAAGATTTGTTTGCTTCTAAAAGCTTGCCAACTATAACTGAACCATCAACACCGGCATTTGTAGTTATTTGTCTAATAGGTGCTTCTAATGCACTTTTGACAATATCAACTCCTGCTTTTTGATCAGATCCACTTACTTTTACTTTATCAAGATCTTGTGAGGCATAAAGAAGTGCACAACCTCCACCAACTACTATTCCTTCTTCTACTGCAGCTCTAGTTGCGTTTAAAGCATCTTCAACTCTATCTTTTTTTTCTTTAACTTCTACTTCAGTTGCTCCACCTACTTTTATTACAGCTACTCCACCAGCTAATTTAGCTAATCTTTCTTGTAATTTTTCTCTATCGTAGTCTGAACTTGTTTCTTCAACTTGTTGTTTGATTTGATCACATCTTGCACTGATATCTGATTTTTTACCTGAACCACTTACAATTGTGCTATTCTCTTTATCAACTTTTACTCTTTTAGCTGAACCTAGATCATTTATTTTTACATTTTCTAACTTAATTCCTAGGTCTTCAGAAATTACTTGTCCACCTGTTAGGATGGCAATATCCTCGAGCATTGCCTTTCTTCTATCTCCAAAACCAGGAGCTTTAACAGCAACAACTTTTAAGCCTCCTCTTAGTTTGTTCACAACTAAAGTTGCTAAAGCTTCACCTTCTACATCTTCAGAAATGATCATTAAAGGTCTTCCCGCTTGAACAACTGCCTCTAATAGTGGAACCATTGGTTGTAAATTAGTTAATTTTTTTTCATGTAATAGAATTAACGGATTTTCTAATTCTGTAGTCATTTTTTCTGCATTAGTTACGAAGTATGGCGAAAGGTATCCTCTATCAAATTGCATACCTTCAACTACATCAAGTTCTGTCTCTATACTTTTTGCTTCTTCAACAGTAATAACACCTTCGTTACCAACTTTTTGCATAGCTTTTGCAATCATATTTCCAATTTCTTTATCACCATTGGAAGAAATTGTTCCAACTTGAGCAATCTCATCACTATCTTTAACTTTTTTTGCAGAAGAAATTAGTTTTTCTTTCACATGTTCAACTGCTGCATCAATTCCTCTTTTTACATCCATAGGATTCATTCCAGCTGTTACATACTTACAACCTTCTTTTACAATCGCTTGTGCAAGAATTGTTGCTGTAGTTGTTCCATCTCCAGCTTCATCATTAGTTTTGCTAGCAACTTCTTTGACCATCTGAGCTCCCATGTTCTCAAATTTATCTTCAAGATCAATTTCTTTTGCAACAGAAACACCGTCTTTCGTAGTTCTCGGTGCACCATAAGATTTGTCTATAACAACATTTCTTCCTTTAGGTCCAAGAGTAACTTTTACAGTATTTGCAAGAATATCGACTCCTTTAAGCATTGATGATCTAGCTTCTGAGTCAAATTTTACTATTTTAGCCATTATAAACTCTCCTTAATTAATTATTATTTACCTGACGAAATACCCATAATATCTGACTCTTTCATTATGCTGTATTCTTTGCCGTCTATTTTGACTTCAGTTCCCGACCATTTGCCAAAAAGAACTTTGTCACCAACTTTAACATCCATAGGGATGATTTTACCATCTTCAGTTTTTGCTCCACCACCTACAGCAACAACTTTGCCTTCCTGGGGTTTTTCTTGAGCTGAATCTGGAATGATAATACCTCCAGCAGTTTTTTCACTACTGTCTAATACTTCGATTAATACTCTATCGTGTAATGGTTTGAATTTCATACATAAACTCCTTTAAATTAGCATTCATATAAAGACCTAGTTGAATTTTTTCAAGATCTTAAGGAAAATATATAAAATCTAAAAAAGCCAAGAATTAATGAGATTTTTAAGCTATATCTCAATTATGGTGAAAAACTTAGATCATCTAGGAATAAAATCTATAGTTAACAGATATGATTTATTCTTCATAGACTTATGGGGAGTAGTTCATAATGGAATTGAGCTATATGAAAATTCAATCGATGTTTTAGATAAATTAGCGGCAGAAAAAAAAGATTTTATTCTTTTGACAAACGCACCAAGACCTAATGCAACTGTAATAAATTTTCTTAAGAAAATTGGGTTAAAAAAATATTTTGAAAATGTTTTCACGTCAGGAGAAGCTGCTTATAAATATTTAATAAGTGAGCTAGATAAAAAAAAATTTTTTCACATAGGCCCCCCAAGAGACTTTGATTTATTTAAAAATATTGAAAATAATAATGTTTTAGATATTGGAGATTCTGACTATATTTTATGTACAGGTTTATTTGACGATCAAGAAAATGATTTAAATTATTATAAAAATTTACTTTCAAATCATGTTTCAAAAAAAATGATATGCACAAATCCCGACTTAATAGTTGATAGGGGAGAAAAAAGAGAATATTGTGCTGGTTCTGTTGCCAAATCTTTTGAAGAGATCAAAGGCAAGGTAATTTATTTTGGAAAACCACATCCTCCAGTTTATAATTTATCTACAAGTATTATAAATAAAAATGTTTTATGTATTGGGGATAATTTGAATACCGACATAAAAGGAGCCAATGTTCAAAATTTTGATTCTTTGCTAATTACAAATGGAATTCATAGAAAGGAAATTTTAGATTTAGAATTAGAGGAAGTATTAAAAAAATATGAAACTACTGTTGATTACATTCAAAGAAGTTTAAAATGGTAAAAAAAATAAAAATTTATAAAAATTTT
>CACACV010000031.1 GCA_902531025.1 uncultured Pelagibacteraceae bacterium
AAATAATGAAGAAAAAAAATTAGATGTTATTTTGTCAGAAGAAAATTTAAGTAAAGCAATTGGAAGAAGAGGACAAAATGTAAGGTTGGCTACTAAATTATTAAATTATGAAATCAACATAATGACAGATGAGGAAGATTCTGAAAGAAGACAATTAGAATTTAAAGAAAAAACTGATAATTTTGTTAAAAATTTGGAATTAGACGAAACCCTAGGACAATTACTTGTCGCTGAAGGTTATTCTTCAATTGATGATATTAAGGATAGTACACCTGAGCTATTAACAAAAATAGAAGGAATTGAAAACGAAACAGCAAAAGAACTGATTGAGAGAGCTGAAGAATTTTACCAAAAAGATCAAGAAGAAATTTCAAATAAGATTAAGGACCTAGGATTAGAGAATGATTTGATTAACCATAAAGGATTAACGCCAGGAATGTTAGTTACACTTGGGGAAAAGAAAATATTAACATTGAATGATTTTGCAGATTTAGCATCCGATGAATTAACTGGTAGTTATGACATTATAAAAGGAGAAAGAGTAAGAATTAAAGGATATTTAGAAGATTTTGCATTATCAAAAAAAGAAGCAGATGATTTAATTATGTCTGCAAGAGATATAGCATATAAAGATTGAAAGATGAAAAATGGAAAAGAAAAAATTAAAGTTATCAATTTCTGGAAGTACCAACAAAACTATTAACAGTATAGAGCAAGCTAAAAATCAATCAAAAAATACTGTTGTTATTGAAAAAAAACCTAAAAGATTTTTAGGAAAATCACAAAATCCAAGACCTTATTTGAACAATGATAAATTTAAAAATAAATCATCATTAACCGAAAAGCCTTCAAATTATTCTAAACCATTACAAAATATTAGTTCTGACTTTGAGAAAAGAAAATTAGCCGAACAAAGAGCTACAAAAAGAATTAAAGGAGAAGTTTCCATAAAAGATTCTAAAACAAACAAAATAGGAGGAAAGAGAAGAGAGTTGAAATTAACCATATCTAGAGCACTAAGTGATGATGAAATAGGAACTAGATCGAGAAGTTTAGCATCTTTAAAAAGAGCGAAACAAAAAGAAAATAGAATTTTAAATAAAAATGAAATAAAAGAAAACTTAAAGCCAATAAAAAGAAATATTAATATTCCTGAATTAATAACTATTAGAGAGTTAGCTAATAGAATGGCAGAGCAATCAAGCAATATAATCAAACATTTATTAGGAATGGGTGTAACAGTTACTATTAACCATACCATAGACTCTGATACGGCTGAATACTTGGTAAAAGAATTCGGGCACAATCCAATTAAAGATGAAAAAGCTGAAGAAATAATTGAAAAAATAAAAGAAGTCAAAACTCAAAATCTTAAAAGTAGAGCTCCTATTGTAACTGTAATGGGCCATGTTGATCATGGAAAAACTTCTGTTTTAGATGTTTTAAGAAAAGCCAATGTAGTATCAGGTGAATTTGGAGGAATTACACAACATATAGGAGCTTATCAAATTAATTATAATTCAAATAAAATAACATTTATTGATACCCCGGGTCATGCTGCATTTACAGAAATGAGGGCAAGAGGATCTAAGTTAACTGATATAGTAATTTTAGTTGTGGCAGCAGATGATGGTGTTAAACCTCAAACAATTGAGTCAATAAAACATGCCAAAGCTGCAGGTGTACCTATAGTAGTTGCAATAAATAAATGTGATCTTCCTGATGCAGATCCACAAAAGATAAAAAATCAATTATTAGAATATGAATTGATAGCAGAGGATCTTTCAGGTGATACTTTAATGGTAGAAATATCTACTAAGACAAAACAAAATCTCGAAAAACTAGTTGAATCTATAATACTTCAGGCAGAGTTGTTAGATTTAAAGACTGATTTTGATACTGAAGCCAAAGGAATAGTACTAGAGTCCAAGATTGACATTGGTAAAGGACCAGTTGCAAATATAATCATAACTGCCGGTACTCTTAAAAAAGGAGACTTTTTTGTTAGTGGACTAAAATGGGGAAAAATTAGAGCCATTATAAATGATCAAGGAAAAAATATTGATGTTGCGGAGCCTGCAACCCCAGTTGAAATTATTGGGATAAATGGAGCATCTAAGGCTGGAGATGATTTTATAGTTTTATCCAATGAAAAAGAGGCAAAGAGTTTGTGTGATGCTAGAATTCAAGAAACAAAAGAAGGTAAAAATCCGCTAGCTTTCGTTACACAAGACTCAGCTTTCAAAGATCCAGCATCAGAAGAATTAAATATAATTATTAAATCTGATGTACATGGATCTTCAGAAGCTATTAAGAGTTCAATTAATCAAATCAAACACGATGAGGTTAAGCCAAAAATACTTCTTTCCGATATTGGTATGATAACTGAAACTGATGTGACTCTCGCTAAAGCTTCAAAATCCTTATTAATTGCATTTAATGTAAAACCAAGTAAGGAAGCCAAAAAGAGAGCTGAACAAGAAAAAATTACAATATCGTCATTTAATATAATTTACGAAGTTTTAGATTTTATAAAAAGTAAAATGTCTGGATTATTAACTCCCGATATTGATGAGAAAATTATTGGTACTGCTGAAATTCTTGAAATATTTAAAGTATCTAAGGTTGGAAAAGTTGCAGGATCAAAAGTTGTTGATGGTGAAATAACACAAGATTCTAATGCTAGAGTAATCAGAGATGGAGCAATAGTATTTAATGGTAAAATTGGATCTATTTTTAGAGAAAAAAACCAAACGAAACAAGTTTCTGCAGGTCTTGAATGTGGAATAACTTTAAAAGATTACGTAGATTTTCAAAAAAAAGATATTATTGAAGTTTATAATTCAACTGTAACAGAGAGAACAATTTAAATGAGTAGCTTAGGAAAACCAATTACACAAAGACAACTAAGAGTAGGAGAAATGATTAAACAGGCTCTTGGTATGCTTTTTATAAGAGATGAAGCAAAACTACCTAATCTTTCTACAAAAGAGATTACAGTTACAGAGGTAAGAATGTCACCAGATTTAAAAACTGCCAAAATTTTCGTTATGCCTCTTGGTGGAAAAAATGCAGACGAAATTATTAAAAAATTAAAAGAATTTTCATTTATAATCAGAAAAGTTTTATCAAAGAAAATAATAATGAAGTTTTTACCAAAACTTTATTTTGTTAAAGATAATTCTTTTGATTATGCTGAAAAAATTGAAAACTTAATCAAACAAACAAATAAATAAGGATAATAAATGACAAAAAGAGCAAAGGAACTAGCAATACATGAAAAAGATACTGGTTCATCAGAATTTCAGGTAGCACAACTAACAGATAAAATTGAGAACCTGTCAAAACATATCAAGCAGTTTAAGAAAGATAAGCATTCATCAGTAGGCTTATTAAGAGCTGTAAATAGAAGAAAAAAATTATTGGACTATTTGAAGAAAAATAAAATTGAGTCTTATAAAAATGTACTGTCGAAATTGAATTTAAGAAAATAGATATCAAGTTAGATAGAACAGAATGGAACGAAACGAACGAAACGAAATGGAAATGAAATGTTTAAAGTATACAAAAAAGAAATAGAAGTAGCAGGAAAGAAAATAAGTTTAGAGACAGGCAAAGTAGCAAGACAGGCAGACGGAGCAATTATTGCTTCATGTGGTGAAACAGTTATTTTAGCAACGGTAGTGGGAGCAAAGAAAGTAAATCAAGATATGGATTATTTTCCATTATCAGTGAATTATCAGGAAAAATATTATGCCGGGGGAAAAATACCAGGTGGGTATTTTAAAAGAGAAGCAAGACCAACTGAAAGCGAAACGTTAATCTCAAGATTAATTGATAGACCAATCAGACCTTTGTTTCCAGATGAATTTAAAAATGAAGTTCAATTATTACCTACGGTAATTTCATATGACAAAGAAAATCAACCAGATATTTTGGCAATTACTGCTTCATCAGCAGCTCTAGCTATTTCAGGAATGCCATTTATGGGGCCTGTAGGTGCATCTAGGGTAGGTTTTATTGATGGCAAGTACATTCTTAATCCATCAAAAGCAGAATTAGAAAATTCAAGTTTAGATTTAGTTGTTGCAGGTACTAAAGATGCGGTACTTATGGTTGAGTCCGAAGCGAATGGTTTAACAGAAGAAGAAATGTTAAATGCAGTTAAATTTGGACACGAAGGCTTTGTTCCAGTAATCGAGATGATTGAGGGACTAGCAAAAGAATGTAGAAAGCCCGAGTGGACTGTTGAGAAAAAAGATTTATCTGAAGTTAAAAAAAAACTTGAAGAAACTTTTACAGAAGACTTAAAGAAAGCTTTTGCAACAAGAGATAAACAAGATAGATCAAATCAAATTTCAGAAATTACAGATAAGGCTAAAAAACTTTATGAGGAAAATGAAAATTATTCTGATCTAGATGTAAATACAGAACTTAAAAATCTTGAAAAATCTATAGTTAGAACCGATATTCTTAAAAATAAAAATAGAATTGATGGTAGAGGTTTGTCAGATGTAAGACCCATCTCATGTGAAGTTGGTGTTTTACCAAGAACTCATGGTTCTGCATTGTTTACTAGAGGAGAAACTCAAGCAATTGTTGTTACTACTTTGGGTACTTCTGATGATGAACAAAGATTAGAAAGTTTAGACGGCCAACAAAGAGAAAGATTTATGCTTCACTATAATTTTCCTCCATTCTCAGTTGGAGAAACTGGAAGAATTGGAACTGGAAGAAGAGAAATTGGACATGGAAAACTCGCTTGGAGAGCAATCAATTCTTCATTGCCATCAAAAGAAAGCTTTCCTTATACTTTTAGAATAGTATCAGAGATTACCGAGTCCAATGGTTCCTCTTCAATGGCAACTGTTTGTGGAACTTCTTTAGCATTAATGGATGCTGGTGTTCCAATAAAAGAACCAGTTGCAGGTATTGCGATGGGTTTAATTAAAGAAGGTGATGATTTTACTGTACTATCAGATATTTTAGGGGATGAAGACCATTTAGGTGATATGGACTTTAAAGTTGCTGGAACTAAAGATGGAATTACTTCTCTTCAAATGGATATAAAAATTACTGGTATTACATTTGAAATTATGGAACAGGCTTTAAATCAAGCAAAAGATGGAAGAATTCACATCTTAGGAGAAATGAATAAAGCGCTAGATAAATCTAGAGCAGAAGTTGGGAAACATACTCCAAAAATGGAAAAAATTACAGTTGATAAAAAAGATATTGCAGCTGTTATTGGTAAAGGTGGCGCAACGATTAGAGAAATTGTTGAACTTTCAGGTGCTAAAGTCGATGTTAATGATGAAGGTGTTGTGACTGTTGCCGCTCCAGACGACGAATCTAGAAATAAAGCAATGCAAATGATTAAAGACATAACTGCCAAAGCTGAATTAAATAAAATTTATAATGGAAAAGTTATGAAAATCATGGAATTTGGTGCATTTGTAAACTTTTTAGGAAAACAGGATGGACTTGTTCATATCTCAGAACTGGCTGACAAGAGAGTTGCTAAAGTAACTGACGTTGTTAAAGAAGGCGACGAAGTTAAAGTTAAAGTTATTGGATTTGATAGAGGTAAAGTTAAATTATCTATAAAACAGGCAGCTGTTTAATTAATTTTTTTTACCCAAAACTGGTACATATTATAAAATGTATCTGGGTTATTATTTTCGTATTTATCCCAATTTTCTAAATAAATATTTTTTATATCATTTGGAAAAATTTTGGAAAATCTGGGTTTTATGAATTGATTTGAAAAACCAAGAAATTCTAAGTTTAAATTTTTAAGTATTTTAGAAATTTCAGGTAATGTGAAACGATGTTCTTGAACATGAAACATTAAATCTCTTGCCATAGATGTTGAATAAAAATCCTTGCTTTGAAAAATATTTTTAAGAGAAGAGTCTATATTTTCATTGTCAAATATTTCTCTAAAATTTCTTATGTCTTCAGTGGTACTTTTTATTTTTTTTCTTTTAATAAACTTTCTTGCTTTAACTATATTCTCTCTTGCAATTTCACTATATAAACCTAATTTTAGGAATCCGTATGGTTCTAATAAATCTAATAAAATCTTAAGTCCTGCTATAGGGTCTTTCATATGATGAAGGGTTCCTACACACTCAATAATGTCAAATTTTTTATTTAACTTTTTTAATTGTAAAATATCTGCATGTAAAAAATCGATATTTTTAAGATTTAATTCTCCAATTTTTCTTTTTGCATAAGCTAAGCTTGTCAAACTTAAGTCAATACCAAGTATTTTAGAATTTAGATATTTGTCTGCTATAATGGCTATATGCTGTCCAGTTCCACAACCTGCTACTAAAACATTTGGATTATTAAATTTATTATTATATCCAAACTTATTTGGTTTAATTTCATTATTTAAATGATTTAAAAAATTAGATGGTAAATTTTTATATGTATATCTCCATCTAGGATATGGATTTTCTTCATATTGATCTCTTACTTTTTTGGAAACATTATCAACAATATTATCTAAAGATTTAATTGATTTTGATAATTTTATTTCATCTAGATGTTCTTTAATTTGTATTTTAATTAAATCATCAAATAAAATATTATTAGATTTATAATTTAATAATTTCTTTATTAAATTTTTTGAATTATGCAAAGGCACATAACAACCTAAGATCGCTATTTCTAATTCATTAATTTTTTTATTTTTTAGAATTTTACTTTCTAATTTTTTAACTTGGCTATTTTCTACTTTAGATTTATAAAAAATATATTCATTAAAAAAACACTGTTGAGCAAGCGAAATAATAAAATCAAAATACTCTTTAGAAATCTTTTGTTTATTTTTGAGTAAAATAAATAAAAATTCATTTCTAATTTTTGTAATTAATTTTTCGAATAATTTGTCTACTATTAAAGATTTTTGAAGTATTAAAAGGATAAGTTCTTGCTTTAATAAATTTTTTATATATTCATTTTTTAATAATAAAGAGTCTGAATTAATAATTTTTTTTATTTGATCAATATTCTCTTTTAAAAATAAGGTTAATTTAGCATTTTTAAAAAGATCACCATGATTGATATTATTTTTTCTAAATAGAAATAAAAACAGTTCTTTTAGATTTTTACTATTTGTATTTAAAACATTATCTAATTGGATATTTTTCAAAAAATCTGCCAGGCTATTTATTGTATTTGTATTCATCGGATCTATTTTGATTGCTGTTTTAAAACTTATGATCGCTTTTTGAAATTCTCTTATTTCTTTGTAAATGATTCCAAGATTATTATGTGCATCAATATAGTTAGGTTGAATTTTAATTACCTTTTCATAATAGCTTATTGCTTTTTGATAATCTTTTAGTTCTTGGAATATTGCGCCGAGATAAAAATAAGATTTTGTAGAATCAGGTTTGATCTGAATTACTTTTTCAAAGTAACTTATAGCTTTTTGATATTCTTCATTACCTGCAAATATTACTCCTATATTATAATGTGCTTCTACAAAATCAGGTTTGATTTGAATTGCTTTTTCAAAATAATTTATTGCTTTTTGGTTTTTGTTTAATTTTTTTAATAATGTACCAAGATTATTATATGCCTTTAGGTGATTAGGTTGTATTTCAATTGCCTTTACATAACTACTTACTGCTTTTTGATATTCTCCAAGTTCATATAATATTATACCAAGATTATAATGTGCTTCTACAAAATCAGGTTTAATTTGAATTGTTTTTTCAAATAACAGTTTTGCTGAACTAAAATTATTAGTTTGTGCTAATAAACCTGCCAAATAATAATTTGCTTCAAAATAATCAGGATTTAATTTTAATGCCTCCTTATAATAATTCTCAGCAGATTGAAGATTATTTTTTTTATGTTCTTTAAGGGCTTGAAAAAAAAGTTCCTCAAAAGTTAAATTTTTTTTATTCATTCAAATATAATGAATATAATGATCTTTATAATTAATTAAATTATGTAATATTTTTAGGATCCGGCATTCCTACTTTATTATATCCAGCATCAACATAATGTATTTCGCCGGTAACACCACCTGCCATATCACTTAAAAGATATAATGCTGAGTTTCCAACATCTAAATTATCTACATTTCTTTTCAAAAATGAGTGATCTGCATTCCATTTATATAAAAATTTAGCATCTCCAATAGCGGACGCTGCTAATGTTTTAATAGGTCCGGCGCTTATGGCATTTACTCTTATTCCTTTTGTACCTAGATCTCTAGCCAAATATTTAACACTAGATTCTAGTGCTGCTTTACATACTCCCATAACATTATAATTTGGAATAGCTTTGTTAGCTTCATAACTTAGGGTAATCATACTTCCACCAGACTTCATTACTTTAGATGACTCTTTTGCAACTTCAGTAAATGAAAAGCATGAAATCAACATACTTCTTAAAAAATTTTCTCTAGTTGTATTTAAATATTCTCCAGATAGCTCCGATTTATCTGAAAATGCAATTGCATGTACTACAAAGTCAATTTCACCCCAAGTAGATTTTACATCTTTAAATAATTTTATAACATCTTCTTTTTTTTCAACATCACAGCTGAAAGTAACATTTGAATTCAATGTTTCTGCTAGCGGCAATACTCTTTTCTTTAATGCATCACCAAGATATGTAAATGCTAATTCAGCTCCAGCTTCTGAAAGTTTTTGCGCAATTCCCCATGCGATAGATCTCTCATTAGCAACGCCCATGATTAATCCTTTTTTATCTTTCATTAGAGTCATCAATTATACTTTCTCAAAAACTAAAGTAGCATTTGTTCCACCAAAACCAAAGCTATTAGACATAATAGAATTTAGATTAACATCTGTTTCAGTTTTGGTTATAATCGGAAATTTTTTAGCTTCATCATCCATATCTCCTATATTAGCTGAAGCTGTTATAAAATTATTTTTCATCATTATTAAGCTATAAATTGCTTCATGAACTGATGCTGCGCCTAGTGGATGACCTGAAAGAGATTTAGTAGAACTGATTTTGGGTATATTATCTAAAAATGTTTCTCCAATTGCTTTTAATTCAGTAATGTCACCAACTGGTGTTGATGTTCCGTGAGTATTTAAATAGTCAACTTTCTTATTTTTCATAGTAGCTAAAGCCATATTCATACATCTAGTTGCTCCTTCACCTGAAGGTGCTACCATATCATATCCATCGGAGGTTGCTCCATAACCAGTTATTTCTGCGTATATTTTGGCACCTCTTGCTTTAGCATGTTCAAGCTCTTCAAGTACTAAAACTCCGCCTCCACCGGCAATGACAAATCCATCTCTAGTTTTATCATAAGCTCTTGATGCTTTTTCAGGTGTTTCATTGTATTTAGATGATAAAGCTGTCATAGCATCAAACATAGCTGTCATAGCCCAGTGCAATTCCTCACTGCCACCTGAAAACATGATATCCTGTTTACCAGATTGTATTAATTCCATTGAGTTTCCAATACAGTGTCCACTCGTAGCACAAGCAGAACTCATTGTATAATTTATACCTTTAATCTTAAACGGGACTGCAAGTGTAGCCGAAGCTGTGCTAGCCATAGTTCTAGGAACAATAAATGGTCCCATAAGTTTAGGAGTTTTTGCTCTAGTTTTATCAGCTGCAACAATAACATTTTCTATTGATGGCCCACCTGAACCCATTACTATTCCTGTTTTAAAATTACTAATTTCTTTTTCTTCTAATCCAGAGTCTTCAATCGCTTCTTTCATTGCTATATAATTATAAGCAGAACCTGATCCCATAAACCTTATTGTTTTTCTATCAACATGATCTTCAAGTTTTATATTTGGTTTACCATGAACATGGCTTCTTAAATTATGTTCCTTATATTCTTCTGCAAATGATATTCCAGATTTTGAATTCAAAAGTGATTCATAAACTTCATTTTGGTTATTTCCTAAGCAAGATACAATTCCAATACCTGTAATAACTACTCTCCTCATTATTTAAATAAACCCACTTTTAAACTTTCTGCTGAATATATTTTTTTCCCATCTGCCAATAAAATTCCATTTGCCAATCCTACAGTTGTCCCTTCCTTGATGAGTATTCTTTTCATATCAATTTCATATGTTGCCATTTTGACATTTTTAAGAACTTCTCCAGTGAATTTTACACTATTTACGCCAAGAGCTCGACCTCTTCCCGGATTTCCTAGCCACCCCAAATAAAAACCAACAAGTTGCCACATAGCATCTAAACCAAGACATCCAGGCATTACTGGATCTTCTTTAAAATGAC
>CACACV010000032.1 GCA_902531025.1 uncultured Pelagibacteraceae bacterium
AAAAAAGATTAGATCATGAAATAAAAATTATTAATGAAATGAACTATGCGGGGTATTTTCTTATAGTATCTGATTATATTAAATGGGCTAAAGATAATGATATTCCTGTAGGCCCCGGAAGAGGATCTGGTGCTGGATCTTTAGTTGCATGGTGCTTATCGATTACAGATATAGATCCAATTAAATTTAATTTAATTTTTGAAAGATTTTTGAATCCAGATAGAATATCGATGCCAGATTTTGATATAGATTTTTGCGAGGAAAAAAGAGATTTAGTTTTTGAATATTTAACCAAAAAATACAAAGATAGTGTAGCTCATATAATCACTTTTGGAAAACTTAAAGCCAGAATGGTAATCAGAGATGTTGGTAGAGTTCTGGGTCTGCCCTATGGTTTTGTTGATAGCATATGCAAAATGATACCATTTGACCCTTCTAGACCTTTGAACTTACAACAAAGTATTAATGTAGAGCCAAGATTACAAAAACTTATAGAAGAAGATAAACGAGTTAAACGTTTGATTAATTTATCATTAAAATTGGAAGGTCTAAACAGAAATGTTGCAACGCATGCAGCTGGAGTTGTAATATCGGATAAAAAGTTAACTGAAACAGTTCCATTATACAAGGACAGTTCGGCAAATTTACTATTACCATCAACACAGTTTGATATGTATTCAGCGGAAAATGCAGGTCTAGTAAAATTTGACTTTCTTGGATTAAAAACTTTAACTGTAATTGATAAAACACAAAAACTTGTAAATAAAAAAGATTTTAATTTTAAATTAGAAAATATTAATTTTGAAGATCAAAAAGTTTTTGATTTATTAACCAGCGGTAAAACTGTGGGTTTGTTTCAACTTGAAAGTTCAGGCATGAAAGAAGCGCTAATTAATATGAAACCAAACAGATTGGAAGACATAATAGCTTTAGTTGCACTTTATAGACCTGGACCTATGAGTAATATTCCTATTTATAACGATTGCAAACATGGAAAAAGAGAACCTGACTACCTTCATCCAAAACTAGAAGAAATATTAAAACCAACTTACGGAGTTATTATTTACCAGGAGCAAGTTATGCAAATTGCTCAGGTTTTATCTGGTTTTACAGCAGGTGAAGCAGATATTCTCAGAAGAGCTATGGGTAAAAAAAAGAGAGCAGAATTAGAAAAACAAAAACAAAGATTTGTTGAAGGTGCATATAAAAATGGAATAAGCAAAGATATTGCAGCTGGAATTTTTTTAAAAATTGAACCTTTTGCAGAATATGGCTTCAATAAAAGTCATGCAGCAGCTTATGCAGTAATAGCCTATCAAACAGCTTATTTAAAAACATATTATCCACATGAATTTTTTGCAGCGTCAATGTCAATGGAACTATCTAATCAAAATAAACTTAGTGAATTTTATGAAGAATTAAAAAGATTAAATATTCACGTTATAAGACCAAATATAAATACATGTTTTGCTGATTTTACATCAAATGGTAAAGACTTTAAGTACGCATTAGGTGCAATTAAAAATGTTGGTTATGAAGCTATTTCAAATGTTATTAAAGAAAGAGTAAAAAATGGTAAATATAAGAACATTTCAGACTTCATAAAAAGATCTGATCCAAAAAATATTAATAAACTTCAATTAGAAGGATTAGTTAGAGCGGGAGCATTTGATGAAATTAATAATAACAGACAATCGCTGTATAACTCTATACCAAATATTATTTTAAAATCAAAAAATAACTTCGAAAATAAAATGGATAGTCAAATCGATTTATTTAATGATGAATTTGAATCTAGTGATGAATTTTTAGAAGATATTGACGATTGGAATGTTGATAATAAATTATCAAAAGAATTTGATACTTTAGGTTTTTTTATATCAGACCACCCTTTGAACCAATATAAAATGATTTTTAATCAATATAATATTGTAAGCTACGATCAATTCGAAAATGATAAAAATCTTCTAAGCTCAAATATCGCATGTACAGTTCTTAAAGTTCAAGAAAAGAAAACTCAAAAAGGCAATTCGTATGCAATAGTAAAATTGTCAGATTTAAGCAATGTTTTTGAAATATTTATTTTTTCAGATATTCTTGAATTAAACAGAGATAAATTATTAGAAGGAAATTCAATTATGACAACTTTAATTAAAAATTATAATGATGAATCCAAAACAATAAAAAAAATTAATGTAAAAAAAATAGTAACTCTAAAAGATTTATTAAATAAAAGTTTTGACAAACTAAAATTTAAAATTAACAATATTGAAGAATTGGAAAAATTAAAAAATTTAAGTAAAATAGACGGTAAAACTGAAATAACGTTACAAATTTCTGATAAAGATAAAAATTATACTTTTGTTTTAAATGATAAGAGAAATATAGATAATAATATTATAAATGAGCTAAAAATAAGAGAAAATATACTTTCAGATTAAAAAAATACTTGTTTTTTTTTAATAAAATTTGTATTTACCGTCTAAATTAACACGCACACAATTTGTGGTTTTATACCTCCGGTCCTTAAGTGGAAGTAATTGTGGTGGCATAACCGTGAATAAATATGAAGATACCAAATATAACAATCGAGCAACTTTTAGAAGCAGGAGTACATCTGGGTCATAAAACTTTAAGATGGAATCCAAAAATGAAAAAATACATTTTTGGTAAACGAGATTCTATACACATAATAGATTTGACACAAACATTAGAGTTAGCAAATTTAGCTTTAGAAAAAGTATATTCAACAATTGCAAATGGAGGAAAAATACTTTTCATTTCTACAAAAAAACAAGCATCTGAAGCAATATCTGAACTGGCAAAAAATACAGATCAATACTATGTTAACTACAGATGGTTAGGCGGCATGTTAACTAACTGGGGAACAATTTCTAACTCAATAAAAAAACTTAAAAAAATAAATACTGATTTATCTTCTGAAAATAGAGGATTTACAAAAAAAGAGTTGCTTAAGATGAACAGCCAAAGAGATAAATTGCAAAGATCCCTAGGTGGTATTGCAGAAATGAAAAAGATTCCTGATCTCGTTTTTATTATTGATACTAATTATGAGTCGTTAGCTATTAAGGAATCAATTAAATTAGAAATTCCAATAGTTGCAATTTTAGACAGTAATTCAAACCCTGAAGGAATTGATTTTCCTATACCAGGCAATGATGACGCAAGAAGATCTATTGATCTATATTGTAACTTACTTTTAGAAACAATAAATAATGCAAAAAAGGACTTACCTAAACAAACAGAAATACAATCAAAAGAAATTGATGGTAAACAAAATGATAGCAATAGTCCTGAAAAAACTGAATCTGAAAAAGAACTAAAAATTAAATAAAATTAATCATAAATAAAAGCAGGCTAAAGATGAGTGAAATAGAAAAAATAAAACAATTAAGGCAAACTACTGGTGCTGGATTCAAAGATTGTAATTTAGCATTAAAGGAATCCCAAGGTGATTTAGATAAAGCTGTAGAAATTTTAAGAGTAAAAGGAATAGCTAAAGCATCAAAAAAAATGTCTAGAGATGCAAAAGAAGGAGTAATATTAATATCAGGTGATGAAAGCAAAACATCTTTGCTTGAAGTTAATTGTGAAACTGACTTTGTTGCAAAAAATGAAGATTTCATTAAATTTGTAAAAGAATTAAGTGATTTGAACAATAAGTGTTCATCAGATTTAGAAAAATTAGATAGTTCAAAAATGAATAATGATAAAACTGTTAACGAAAATCTGGTTGCTTTAATCGCTAAGATAGGGGAAAAAATTACAATCGGACGAGCCAGAACGCTAGAATTTAAAAATTCTAAAAACTTTTCTTATCAACATTCAATAATTAAAGACAATGTTTCAAAATTAGGTGTCATAGTTTCGATGGATATTAATGAAAATTCTGACAATATTAATTTATTTGGAAAACAACTTACAATGCACATTGCTGCCTCAAACCCAATTGCTTTAACATCTGAAATGATCGAAAAAGAATTAATAGATAAAGAGCAACAACTTATTACAGAAGAGCTTAAAAACTCAGGAAAACCCGATGAGATTGCAAAAAAAATAAGTTTAGGTAAACTTAACAAATTTAAAGAAGATAATAGCTTAATGACACAAGATTGGGTTATGGAACCAAAAAAAAAAGTAAAAGATGTTATATCTGAGGTAAGCGTCAGCGGTATTAAAATAAATGAATTCATAAGAATAAAAATTGGAGAGTAATGTTCAAAGATAATCTGTACAAAGAAAAAATGACCAAAACCATCGATGTTTTTGCTAAGGAATTATCTTCACTCAGAACAGGACGTGCAAATGCAAATATGTTAGATCTGGTAAAAGTAGATGTTTATGGTCAAAAAATGCCAATAAATCAATTAGGCAGTATAACTACTCCAGAGCCTAGAACTATAAATATTCAAGTGTGGGATTTAAATAATGTGACATTAATAGATGCGGCAATAAAAAAATCTGAACTAGGATTGAACCCTCACATTGATGGTCAGTTAATTAGATTACCTGTTCCAGATTTAAGTGAAGAACGTAGAAATGAAATAAAAAAAATTATTAAATCAATGGGTGAAAAATGTAAAATTTCAATTAGAAACATAAGAAGAGAAGGAAATGATGAATTAAAAAAACTTTTAAAAGATAAAGATATATCTGAGGATGATGTTAAAAAAAATGAAAAAATAATTCAAGATTATACAGATAATAATATAAAACAAATTGATGAGAAAGTTATTTCAAAAGAAAAAGAAATAATGACCATATGAACTCGCCCAAACATGTAGCCATAATCATGGATGGTAATGGTAGATGGGGCATTACAAATAAAAAATCAAGAAATTTAGGTCATAAAGAGGGATTAAAAACAGTAGAAAGAATTATTAAATCAACAATAAAAAATAACATTAAATATTTAACACTATATGCATTTTCAACTGAAAATTGGAAAAGACCTTATTTTGAAATAAAATTTTTACTAAATTTATTAGAATCTTTTCTTAATGAAAAAATTGATGAACTTAATGAAAATGGTATTAAATTAAAAATTATTGGCGACATAAAAAAATTTCCTAATAAAATTCAATTCAGATTAAAATCTGCCCAAAGAAAAACTGATAAAAATAAAAAATTATTGTTAATTCTTGCATTAAATTATGGATCAAAAAGTGAAATAATCAATGCTATAAAATCAATTAAAACAAAAAAAATTATAATCAACGAAAGTACCGTAGATAGATTTCTTTATACCAAAGGAATTCCAAATCCAGATATATTAATAAGAACAGGTAATACAAATAGATTAAGTAATTTTTTACTGTGGCAATTGTCTTATTCTGAAATATTTTTTGTAAAAAAAATGTGGCCTGATTTTAACGAAAGAGATTATAAAAATATTATAGAAAAATTTAAAAAAATAAAAAGAAACTTTGGCAAAATATAATGAAATCAGAAATAATTAAAAGAGTTTTTAGTTCTATAATTATGATTCCAATTGCATTATTTTTTATAGTTAAAGGTTCAATTTTTTTTAAGTTTTTTATGATATTTTTTTTTGTATTAGCTGCCTATGAGTGGAACGCAATGAGCCAAAAAAAATCATATAAAATTCCTGGTTTTTTGTTTCTGATTATATCAATTTTTTTAACAATTATATTTAGAGGTGAAACAAATCTTGATCTTTATATTTTTTTAGTTACAATTTTAATATGTGTATCAACAGATGTTGGTGGATATATTTTTGGTAATTTATTTAAGGGTCCTAAAATAAGCAAATCTATAAGTCCAAACAAAACATATTCAGGCGCTATTGGCGCTTACTTGCTATCAATCGTATTAGTCTATTTTTTTTCACAAAATTCTTATTTAACAAATATAAATCTAGTAAATGATTTTGGAAGAGGTGAATTTATATATATATTATTAATATCTACTATCAGTCAGAGTGGTGATTTTATTATTTCTTTATTTAAAAGAAAGTCGAAAATAAAAAATACAGGATCTATTATACCTGGCCATGGAGGAATTCTTGATAGAGTAGATGGCATGTTATTCGCTCTCCCATTTGCTTATATTTATTTAAAATTTCTTTCTAACTAGTAATTATGAAAAAAAAAATTGTTATATTAGGTTCGACAGGTTCAATAGGAAAAACGACATTTGATATAATTAAAAATAATCGAAAGGATTTTAAAATAGTTCTACTTACTACCAATAAAAACTCTTCGACAATATTAAAGCAAGCAAAATTGTTAAAAGTTAAAAATATTCTTATTTCTAATTTAAAGCAATATCTTAGGTTAAAGAAAATATTAAAAAAAAGTAAAATAAATTTATATAATAATTTAGATGATTTACCAAAAATTATAAAAAAAAAAATTGATTATACAATGTGTGCAATATCTGGATTATCAGGTCTAAAACCAACAATTGACGCAGTAAAATTTAGTAAAACAATCGCAATAGCTAATAAAGAATCTATCATTTGTGGTTGGCATATTATTACAAGAGAACTTAAAAGAAATAAAACTACATTTATTCCTATAGACTCAGAACATTTTTCAATTTGGTCTTTAATTAAAGACCAAAATAAAGATAACATTAAAAAAATTTATCTAACCGCATCAGGTGGTCCATTTTTAAATAAAAAAAATTCTTTATTATCAAATATAAAACCTAAACACGCGCTTAAACATCCTAACTGGAAAATGGGAAAAAAGATTTCTATAGATTCTGCGACATTAATGAATAAAATATTCGAAGTAATTGAAGCTAAAAAAATATTTAATTTAGATATAAGTAAATTTAAAATTATTATACATCCAAAATCATATGTGCATGCAATAGTTCATTTTAAAAATGGTTTAGTCAAATTTCTAGCTCATGATACCGATATGGCAATACCAATAATGAATTCACTTTATATAAATAAAATATTTGATTATAAGAACAAAAGTTTAAATCTATTAATGTTAAATAATTTAAACTTTTCCAAGCCAGATATAAAAAAATTTCCTGTTTTAAAAATATTGAATAAACTTCCAAAAAAAACAACTTATTTTGAAACTATATTAATAACTGTAAATGATTATTTAGTTGATAAATATTTAAATGGAAAAATTAATTACCATTTACTAAATGTTAGCTTATTAAAATTGATTAAAACTCCTTATTTTACTAGATATTATATGTTTGGTCCTAAAAATATTATTGATATTAAAATTATGGTAAAAAGAGTAACTACTTATTTAAATAAAACTAAACTAAACTAAATTAAATTAAATGAAAATAAAATGTAAATTATTTGTTAAATTAATTTTTCTATCAATCATATTTTTATTAAATTCTTATAACTTGGTCTATTCTGATATAATAAAAAAAATTGAAATTAAAGGAAATGATCGTTTAGCTAATGAAACAATTATTTTATTTTCAGAATTAAATATTGATGATGATATAGATGCAGAAGATTTGAATACTGCTCTTAAAAAGTTGTTCGAAACTGATTATTTTAAAGATGTCAAAATAAGCATAAGTAATGGTGATTTAGAAATAAGTGTAATTGAAAATCCTTTAATTCAATACATAAAAATAGAAGGAATAAAAAATAAATCAATTGTTGATGATTTATCTAAAATCACAAAGAAAATTGAAAAATATCCTTATTTAGAAAATAAAATAAACGACCAAAAAAATACTTTAATAAATATTATCAGAAATAGCGGTTTTTATTTTGCAGAAATTGAAACTTTAGTTGAAGATAATAAAAATAATTCAGTAAACATAATATATAATTTTAATTTAGGAGAACGTGCTAAAATATCTGAAATAAAATTTATAGGTAATAAAATATTTAAAAATAATAAATTAAGAAATATCATTGTTTCAGAGGAATCCAAACCTTGGAAGTTTATTACTAGTAATAAATATTTAAGTGAAAACAGAATTAAGTTAGATGTAAATTTGTTAGAAAATTATTTTCGAAACAAAGGATACTTCAATGTTATAGTTAAATCTTCTTCCGCAAAAGTTACTGATAAAAATAATTTTGTACTTACCTTTAATATAGATTCGGGAAAAAGATATTATTTTAATGATATTGATTTAAAAGTTTCTGATGATTATAAAGTAGAAAACTTTTCAAACTTTTTTGATGTTTTTGAAAATTTAAAGGGTGAACCTTACTCATTAAATTCTATTAAAAAAATTATTAACGAAATAGACAAAGCTGCTCTTCAAAAAGAATTTGTTTTTATTAATGCCAAATATCAAGAAAAAATTATAGGTGATGATAAAATTAATATAGAAATATTTTTTGAAGAAAGTGAGAAATTTTACGTAGAAAGAGTTAATATTTTTGGAAATTTCATAACCGAAGAAAAAGTTATAAGAAATGCTCTTATTGTTGATGAAGGAGATCCATTTAACGAAATACTATTTAATAAATCTATTAACGAAATAAAATCAAAACAAATATTTAAATCTGTAACATCTAATGTCAAAGATTCAAAATCAAGCAAAAATACCAAGATCATAGATATAACAATCGAAGAGAAAGCTACTGGGGAAATATTTGCTGGAGCAGGTACAGGAACTAGTGGTTCAGTTATTTCAGCTGGAATTAAAGAAAAAAACTATTTAGGAAAAGGTATAACGCTCGATACTGTATTAACGTTATCTGATGATGAAATTAAAGGTAGATTTAGCGTCATTAACCCAAACTTTAGAAATACAGATAGATCAATAAACACCACAATTGAAAGTACTAGTTCTGATTTTATGACTTCAAGCGGTTACAAAACAACAAGAACTGGACTGAAAATGGGTACTGGCTTTGAACAATATGAAGATCTTTATTTCAATATTGATATATCAAATTATTATGAAAGATTAGAAACATCAGATTCTGCTAGCGCAATAAAAAAGAAACAAGAAGGTGATTATTTTGAAAATTTAATATCATATGGAATTACATTAAATAAATTAGATCAAAACTTTCAGCCTACAGATGGCTATTTAACAAAATTTAGTCAAACATTACCTATATATTCAGATGACCTGAGTATTGAAAACTCACTTAGAATATCAAAGTATCATTCATTAAATGATAGTTTAATTTTATCTGCTAAATTATATTTAAAGGCAGTAAATTCCATTGATGACAACGTAAGAGTATCGAAAAGAGTTTATATACCTAGTAGCAGATTAAGAGGTTTTGAATCAGGCTCTATAGGTCCAAAAGATGGGAGCCAATTTATAGGTGGAAATTATGGATCTGCAATAAATTTAAATTCAACTTTGCCAAATCTTTTAAATGGTTATGAAAATATAGATTTTAATTTATTTTTTGATGCAGCTAATCTTTGGCATGTAGATTATGATAGTTCACTGGATTCAGATAAGATAAGGTCTTCCACAGGAATATCAATGAATTGGTTTACACCTGTTGGTCCTCTATCTTTTTCTTATGCAATTCCAATTTCAGAAGCAAAAACAGATAAAACTGAATCATTTAGATTTCAAATAGGTACATCATTCTAAGATGAGAAAAATATTAATTTTATTTATTTTTTTTTTTAATCTTGAATTTTCCTATGCTGAAAATAACATTGCTTATATAAACATTAATCATATTCTTAATAATTCTATAGTAGGCCAATCAATAACTAAACATATAAATTCTATTAAAGAAGAAAAATTAAAAGAGTTT
>CACACV010000033.1 GCA_902531025.1 uncultured Pelagibacteraceae bacterium
GAATGGGCCAACAATTTATCAAATCTGCAAAATCAGATAAAAATTTTAAATTAGTTACTCTTACAGAAAATAGAATTATTAATAAAAAAATTAGTGGGATTAAACCACAACTTAATACAGAAAAAGCATTTCAAAATACAAGTGTCATAATAGATTTTACTGTTCCAAAATGTACGTTTGAAGTATTAAAAATAGCATCAAAATTAAAAAAGAGAGTAGTTATAGGAACAACTGGCTTTAGTAAAAAACAGGAAAATTTAATTAAAAAATATTCAAAAAAAATACCTATACTTAAAGCTGGAAACATGAGTCTTGGAATAAATTTACTTATGTATTTAACTGAGATTGTATCTAAATCACTTGGAAATAATTTTTTAAGTAAAGTTTTTGAAATTCACCACAAACATAAAAAAGATTATCCATCAGGAACTGCATTGATGCTTGGAAAAGGTATAGCTATTGGAAAGAATACAGATTTCTATAAATTATTAGGAAGGAAATATTTAAACAAAAAGTCATTTCCTTATGGAAAAAAAATAAACTTTAATTCAATAAGAAAAGGTGAAATAATTGGAGAACATGAGGTGACTTTCTCAAGCGGTAAGGAGATTATTACTCTAAATCATGAAGCTTTTGATAGGGCACTTTATTCTGAAGGCGCATTTACTGCAGCTAAATGGTTAATGAATAAAAAACCAGGACTTTATTCTATGAGAGATGTTTTGAATTTTAATAAATGAATGAAGTTCAAAGATCTAAAATAATATTAAAAATCCTTAATAAACTTTACCCAAGTACACCTATACCTTTAAAACATAGAAACAAATTTACTCTTTTAGTTTCTGTTTTATTATCTGCTCAAACTACAGATGTTAATGTTAATAATGTAACTAAAAATATTTATCCAAAATATAATAAACCTGAACATTTTGTAAAATTAGGACAAAAAAAAATTGAAAATCTAATTAAAAGCATTGGTATATTTAGAATTAAAGCTAAAAGTGTTTATTTATTATCAAGAATACTAATTGAAAAACATAATGGAAAAGTTCCAGACAATTTTGAAGATCTTGAAAAATTACCAGGCGTAGGTCATAAAACAGCCAGTGTAGTTATGTCGCAAGGATTTGGTTATTCCGCATTCCCTGTGGATACTCATATACATAGATTGGCTCAAAGATGGGGTCTCACAAATGGTAAAAACGTAGAACAAACCGAAGAAGATTTAAAAAAATTATTTCCTAAAAGATCATGGAATAAGCTTCATCTTCAGATAATTTATTATGGAAGAGAATATTGTAAGGCAAGAGAATGTTACGGTTTAACTTGTAAAATATGTACTACTTGTTATCCTGCTAGAAAAAAACCACTTATAACTAAGAAAGCATAAATAATGAAAATATTAGGAATTGGTAATGCAATAGTAGATGTAATTTGTAAAGTAGATGATGATTTTATTACTAAAAATAATTTAACTAAAAGTACAATGAAATTAATTTTTGATGATAATGAATTCAAAGAATTATTATCTAATCTTAAAATAGAAAAAACTGTTTCTGGAGGATCAGTTGCCAATTCAATAGTTGGATTATCTCAACTAGGAAATGAGGTAGGTTTTATAGGTAAAGTAAATGATGATGATCTTGGAGAGAAGTATGAAGATGGCCTTAAAAAAGAGAATGTTAAATATTTCTATTCAAAGAAAAAAGAAGAACTACCTACTGGAACTTGTTTAATATTAGTTACCCCTGACTCTGAAAGAACAATGTGTACATTTTTAGGAACAGCAGGAAAAATAAATGAAAATGATGTTAGTTCAGACGCTATTAAACAAAGTGAAACAATACTTTTAGAAGGTTATCTTTGGGACGAGGGAGAACCTAAAAAAGCATTTGAAAAAGCTATTCAGAGTGCAAATAAAGTTGCAATGTCGTTATCAGATCAATTTTGTGTAGACCGTCATAAGCCTCACTTTTTAGAGTTAGTTAAAAATAAATTAGACATAACTTTTGCAAATGAACAAGAAATAATGTCACTAATAGATGCAAAATCTTTTGATGAGGTAATAAATTTTTCTAAATCTCTTGGTAAAATAATTGTTTCAACTAGAGGTGAAAAAGGAGCAGTTGCTATTAATGGAAATGAGGTCGTTGAATGTGGTGTAAAACAGGGCCTTAAAATTGTTGATTTAACTGGTGCGGGGGATCTTTTTGCAGCAGGCTTTTTACATGGGTATGTAAATAATATGTCTTTAAAGGAGAGTCTAGATAAAGGTACCGAAATGTCGTCTAAAGTTATTCAACAAATTGGAGCTAGACTTTAAAATATTATTTTTTCTTTCTTTTAAAACTACCCTTACCTTTTTTTGGTTTTACTATTCTTGGCTTATATTTTTTGGTCAAGAGATCTTTGGCAACTAAGTTTCTTTTTTTCACTTTATATTATAACCTTGTTTAGTACTTATAATAAATTCGTTATTATTAAATTTCTTACCTATTTTTTTTCTAAGTCTATAAATATGAGTTTCAACAGTATGAGTCTCTAATTTTGAACTATGTCCCCATACATGAGTTTGCAACTCATCTATAGATACAGGTTTTTTTGAATTTTTTAAAAAAATAATAATATCAGCCTCTTTTTCAGTTAAATTTAATTCCTTATCCTCATCAAAGATTTTTCTAGAGTTTAAGTTTAATTTATAATTTCCAAGATCAATATCAGACTGCTGATTAAATTTAATTTTAAGAAAATTGATATTAATAGTTTCTATAATTTTTGATATTTTTAAAGGTAAGTTCTTAAAAATAACGTGATTTTTAACATTCAAAATTTCCTTTTTTGATACTATTAAATAACTATTAAGTTGAAGAAGATTTAAGTTAGAAAATTCTTGCCTTGATACATTTATTAAGTTGAAATTTAGATCTTTTTTAATTTCATTTAAAATAGAGAATAATTCATTAAAATCATAAATTATCAAATTTTGCTTATTCATATATATTAAAGATATGACAATTATATTAAAAAATAAAGAAACTCTTATTTTTGATGATTTCAGCTTTAGATGTTGTATAGGAGAAAAAGGAATAACAAATAATAAGATTGAAGGTGATAAAAAAACACCCAGTGGGTCGTTCTCTTTAGGAAAAGTTTATTATAGGAAAGAAAGGAATTCCAAGCCAGTAACGAAAATAAATACAATTTCTATAAAAAAAAATATGGGATGGTGTGATGATGTTAAGAGTAAAAAATATAATAAATTAATTAAAACAACCACAAAAATCAGACATGAAAAATTGTTTAGAAGAGATTATAAGTATGATTACTTAATACCAATAAACTATAACACTCAAAATATTAAGTCAGGCAAAGGAAGTGCAATATTTATACATTTAACTAAAAATTATTCACCTACTGCTGGATGTATTGGTATTAAAAAAAAAGATATGTTAATTTTGTTAAAACTAATTAATATGAAAACTAAAATTAAAATTTTAGATAATTAATAATCATATTTTTTTATCCAATTTTCTAAATATTGTTTACCTTCAATCAACTCGTTTTTATAGTTTTTCCATCTTCCTATTGATTTCGAATAAAGAGGTTGGTTTACCTGGTTATAGCTAGGTGTTGCTATAATACCTCTCTTTTGGGATGTTTTATAAAATTCAGAAACTTCATCAGACCACGGTAGATCTAAAAATTTTAATAAATTTGAAACTGAACCTTTAAAATTTGATATCAAATCTTCATATTTAATTGTATGGAAATCTAAAGAAAATTTACTCATATAAATTTCCCATAATTTCATAACTAAATCATACATTTTTGCTGAGTCCTTAACATTCAAAAAATTTGCCATAGCATTATTAAGTAAAAAAGCTTGCATAAAACAACTTAATATACAATCATTTGGATGACGTAATGCTAAAATGAATTTTGCTTTAGGAAAGTATCGAACAATTTCTCCTACATATACTATATTAAGAGGCATTTTATCAATAATAATTTTTGCACTATTATTTGAATATTTATTTCTCTGATCAAAATAAAAATTTCTGATTTCTTGTTTAAAAGATGAATTAGAATATTTTAATTCATCAAAATTTGAATTAATTTTTTTTTCTAGTTTTTCAATATATTTATCAACTGTTGGTTTTTCTTCTAAAACATCAATTGAAGGATGGCTTCTTAAAATTGTATCTAATAAAGTTGTTCCAGATCTAGGAAATCCAATTAAAAATATAGGATCTTTAAATTTATCAACTTTTTTTTCTATTTCCCATTCACTGACGTTGAGATTGCTGAAATATTTTATTCTTTTATTAATTATTTCAAGAAATATATCTTTATTAGCTCCATTTTTATCTGTTTTTTTTGTAAGATCATTATTCTGTTCAAAGAAATAAAATGATTCTTTAAAATTTCCAAGATGATCGTGACTTTTTGCAATTAACTCTAATCTTATATTTTCTTTAAAATTTTCATTTTTCTCAAACTTGATGCTTTCTAATATTCGAACTACTTCTTTATATTGTTTTAATTTATAAAATAATCTTGCTTTAAATAAATCAATTGAAGAATTCTTTATAAAATTAGTCTCACTTTTTTCTAAAAGTTCCTTAAATTTTTCATTTTGATTTGATCTATCATATAGATCTAAAAGATTATTATAAGCAGCCAAATGTTTTGGATCTAGCTCTAAAGTTTTATTAAAGTATTTTTCAGAATTTCTTACGTCATTTATTCTTTGAAATAAATTTCCTAGATTGTAATTTGTTTGAATATTATTTGGGTTAAATTTTAATGACTTTGAATAATTTTCAATTGCCTCATTTACTTTTCCTAAATTTGAATAAATTAGCCCTAGATGATTATGTGCTATAGAAGAATCTGGATTTAATTTAATTGCTTTTTTTGCATTTTCTAATGCTTTTTCTTTATTACCTAAGTTTAGATAAATTAATCCCAAATTATTGAAAATTGTCTCTAAGTTAGGGTTTATAATCGCAGCTTTTTCAAGAAGTTCTACAGATTTTTCTAAATTATTTTTTTTTGCAAATATTGTACCCAAATTGAAATTTGCATCAAAGTTATTTGGATATTTTTTAAGTATCTTTTTGTAAATCTCCGAAGCTTTTTCTAAATTATTTTTTTCTATATTAGCAAGTGCAAAATTTAATTTACTCTCTAAATCGTTATTTTGAAAATTCATTTTATTTATTAATTATTTTTTTTTATATATAAATAAATTTTATTTTAAATAGTTCTTTCTCCAAATATACTTGTTCCAATTCGCAAATACGTAGCATTGTGCTTAATTGCTTCTAAATAATCTGATGACATTCCCATACTAGTTTCTTTAAAGCCTAATTCATCATTTAAAGTATTCATTTTTAAAAAATATTTTTCTGGTTCATGATTTATTGGGGGTAAGCACATTGTTCCTATAATATCTAAGTTAATCTCGATGCAATATTTATAAAATTCATTTAATTCATTTATTTTAATTCCTCCTTTTTGAAACTCATCTCCAATATTTATCTGTATAAATATTTTTGGTTTAACGTTTTGTTTTTTTTGCTCTTCTGAGATCTTAATAGCAAGTTTTTTACTGTCTAATGAATGTATAAAATCAAAAAGCTTAATAGCGTGTTTTACTTTATTTGTTTGTAATCTTCCTAAAAGATGAATTTTAAGGTTACTTTTAATTTTTTTTATATCGGTCCATTTTTCAATTGCTTCTTGAACTTTATTTTCTCCAAAATCAATATGACCATAATCAATTAAAGGATTAATATGCTCCAATTTAAATGTTTTTGAAACAGCTATAATTTTTGGAGATCTATCTATAAGTTTCAAATCTGATAACTTTGATTTAATTAAATTTTGTATATTAATTAAATTTTGTACAGTTTTATGCATAACTTTTTACCTAAACAATACTACTTTATTGATCAATTTGATAAAAAAAATATTGATAAATTAAAAATAAATACAGGTATAATTTATAGAAATTATACAAAAAAACTCGATATAAAATTAATTCTAGAACTGAAGTTCTATTGTAAAAAAAGGAAATTAAAATTTTTTATTTCAAATAATTTTAAAATTGCACATCAGCTAAAACTAGATGGGGCTTATATTCCATCATTTAATATAAATTTTAGACATCTTAACTATCAAACAAGAAGTAATTTTATTATTATTGGATCAGCTCATAATATTAAAGAAATAAGAATTAAAGAATTACAAAAAACAAACTTAATATTCATATCTTCAATATTTAAAAAAAATAAAAACTATCTTGGAATTAATAAGTTTAGCAATATTAAAAAAATAACAAATACTAAAGTTATTGCTCTTGGTGGAGTTTCAAAAAAAAATATTAAAAAATTGAGATTACTTAATTGTTTTGGATTTGCTGGAATATCTTATTTTAAATAAAAAAGGCCCCTTTAAAAAAAGGGGCCTTAATATAATTTTTGAATTCTAAACTAAATTAGAATGCAAATGCGATGTTAAGCTCGTAGTCAGTTCTGTCAGCTGTTGTTGCTGCAGATCCACCAAGATTTTCACCATCATGCATAGATCCTGAAACAGTAATTCCACCACTTGTGTAAGATATACCTACAGCAGTAGTTTCTTGGTCTTCAGAATTAGCTAATTCAAAATCAACTGTACCTACACCATATGATACTGAAAGATCATCACTTACAGCGTAAGAAATACCATACCCTCTGTATGAAGTGTCAGCATTTGCAGTTGTTGAATCTGTTTCGTTATCTTGCATACCAATTGTAAACGAATCAAATGCATATTTGATAAACATTGTTGTGTTTTCAATATCTGCACCTGCTGCTGAAGCAGTTGCTAGACCATTAGTAACAAGAACTTGCTCGTTGTTGTCACCAGTAGCATAACCAACTGTTAAGCCTTCGATACCTGTGTACTGAGCACCAGCAGATTGAGAGCTTTTAATAGCTACTGTTCCATCTGATGGAGAGTATGATGCATAAAGATCAAGTCCGTCCATTACGTTAACAGAATATCTAAATAGGTCAGGATTAGCACCTGCAGCTTGGATTGGTCCAACACCCATTGTGTCGCCAGTTAAACCATTCCACGACTCTTCGTTAGCAGCTGGCATCATATCATCCCAAGAACCAGGTACTGATGTTCCACCTTGTTTCCAGAATACTAGAGCTCCCATGTCGCCCATGTCAACTGTTACGTTTGTGTTGTTTGGAGATCCAGCAGCTAAGTTTTGACTCATAGATACTGTAAAACCGTTATCTAAATCAGAAGATGCACGGAAAGTAATAGAGTCAAGCATGCTCCAACCATTACCTTCGTTACTTTTGTCTCCTCCAATTAATGTTAGTTTAGCACCACCACCAACAGCGTAATCAGCAGCAACTGCTGACGTAGATACTAGAGCTGTTCCTAATGCTGTCAAACCAACTTTTTTTAGTTTGTCCATATTAATTACTCCTTTTATTTAATTGTTAATATTAATATTAAACATTGCCTATTTATCAAAAATCGTCGTTTTTCCTTGATTTTATTAAGATAAGTGTAAAGAATTATAAAAAGTGTTGTATTTATGTATCACTATTTATCCGCATATTTATTGTGTTTTTAAACAATTATATTAAAAAAACTATAGTTATAATAAATATCAAGCTAAAATGACATTTTTCATATGAATAATAAATTAGAAGCTAAATTTAATAAATTTATAACATTAATTTTTTTATTAATATTTCTTAACCAATGTGGAATGGGTGCTGATGCAAGAAAATATCCACCAGAACCAGAGAAAAGAGTAAAAAAAAATTTAGAAGAAGGAAGAGGTTTTAGACTAACGGGTGGAGATAAGAAACGTGGTGGTGATTTCGAGTTTGCAAGCTCTAATCCACTATGGAGAGCAGCCCTAGATACAATTGATTTTATGCCACTTGCTTCCGCAAATTATAGTGGAGGAATAATTATTACTGATTGGTATTCAAGTGAAAATTCAAATGAATCAATAAAAGTTTCTATAAGATTCTTATCAAACGAAGTTAGGTCTGACGCTTTAGATATAAAAGTGTTTTATAAAAATTGTGCATTAAACGAAAGCTGTGCAATATCAGAAAAAACTGGAAAATTAGTAAATGAATTAAACAAAAAAATTTTACAAAAAGCAGCTGTATATCAAAAACAGATTAAACAAAAAAATTTTAAACCTTACGATGTTCCAGGTGTTACCAAATAATCAAAATTAGAAGATAAGTGAATACTGACAGCAGATATAACTTCAAAGAAATCGAAAATAAGTGGCAGAAAATTTGGGAAAGTAAAAAAACTTTTTCTACAAAGATAGATAAAAATAAAAAAAAATTTTATTGTTTAGAAATGTTTCCTTATCCATCGGGAAAAATTCACATGGGACATGTTAGGAACTATACTATAGGAGACGTTTTATCTCGCTATAAAATTATAAAAGGTTTTAATGTTTTACACCCAATGGGTTGGGACTCATTTGGACTTCCGGCAGAAAATGCTGCAAAAGAAAATAACCTTGATCCGAAAGAGTGGACTGAAAAAAATATTTCAGTCATGAAAAGTCAATTGAAAAAACTAGGTTTGTCAATCGACTGGGATAGAGAAATATCTACTTGCTCAGAAGAATATTATAAACATCAACAATTATTTTTTTTAGAACTCTTTGAAAAGGGCTTAGTTTATAGAAAAGAAAATTTTGTCAATTGGGATCCTATTGATGAAACAGTTTTGGCTAATGAACAAGTAATTGATGGAAAAGGATGGAGATCAGGTGCAATAGTTGAAAGAAAAAAAACTAAATCAATGGTTTTTCAATATTTCTAATTTTGCTGACGATCTTTTAGAAGGTTTGGATAAGCTCAAAAACTGGCCAAATAAGGTTAAAATTATGCAAAAAAACTGGATTGGAAAGTCTTTTGGTTGTGAAATAGATTTTAAAATTGAAGGTAATCAATCTATAAACAAAATTAAATGTTTTACTACTAGACCAGATACGCTATTTGGATTTTCTTTTTTAGCACTTTCGCCTGACCATCCCATAGCTAAAAATTTTGAAAATGATGGAGAATTTCAAAAATTCAAGGAAGAATGTTCTAAATCTGGAACTACTGAAGAATCATTAGCAATGGCAGAAAAAATTGGGTTTAAAACAAATTTATTTGCAATCAATCCATTAAATCAAAAAGAGAAAGTGCCAGTTTATTTTGCAAATTTTGTTTTAATGGATTATGGATTTGGAGCAGTTTTTGGCTGCCCAGCACATGATCAAAGAGACTTTGACTTTGCAAAAAAATATAATCTTCCTATCAAAACAGTAGTTAAACCAAATGATGTTGATGATTTTGTGGTAGACAAAGAAGCTTATTCTGGCTCAGGAGTTATAATTAATTCTGGTTTATTAAATGGACTAAAAGCTCCTGAAGAATCAATTATTAAAACAATTGAAATATTAGAAAAAGATAAAATAGGAATACGAAAAATTAATTTTCGTTTAAAAGATTGGGGTGTATCTAGACAAAGGTATTGGGGCTGTCCAATTCCAATTGCTTAC
>CACACV010000034.1 GCA_902531025.1 uncultured Pelagibacteraceae bacterium
ATCCTCCAAGTATAAAACTTTTCAAATACTCAATTATTGAAAAAATAAGTGAAAATATTAAAATTGAAGAAAAATTTTTTTTTAAATTAAAAAAATAACAACAAAATGTTGCAAGACCATAAAATAGTCCTAGAAACAAAGGAATAAAAATTATTGAAAATGGTATTAAAAACTTGAAATTTTCTTCAAAAGTAAGTGAATTAGATATCCAATATAAATTAGATATAAAATATCCAAAACCAAATATCCAACCAATCTTAAAAGATTCCCATTTTCCATTGGAATAATTTGATAGAAAGAGCAATAATAAAATAGGAAATGTAATAAAGTTTATGAAAAAAAAATTATAAGGTGGAAGACTATAAGACGTTATTATACCAATTATGAAAAGTATAATATAAACTATTAACTTATTATATATAAATGAGGTCAAATTTTTTCGTGAAGATAATTTAATACTGAATTTTCTTTTTTTGTCATCATTTTAAAATCTTTTATTTTTTTATGATCATATCCAACTAAATGAAAATAACCATGAATCCACATCCTGTCTAATTCTAAAAAAAAACTTGAAGTTTTTGATCTTTGATTAACTATTTCATATGAAATGGCTATATCGCCAATGTATAAATTCTTTTTTTCTATAAAATTAATTGGAAAAGATAATACATCTGTATATTTATTTTTTTTTCTAAATTTTAAATTTAATCTTTTCATGTTCTTATTATCCGTCAAAAGAATTGAAAATTCATGTTTTTTCTTATTATAAGAGCTTAATCTATTTAATTTAGTAATTTTATTTTTGAAATATAGACTTGGATTTTTAATTTTATACTTCCACTTATAATGATCCAAAATTACATTGGCTTTAATCATTAATCTGTCTTTTGATCTGAATATGCTTTTACAATTTTTGAAACTAGAGGATGTCTAACAACATCGGCATGATCAAAATCAACAACAGAAATTTCTTTTAAATGGCCGAGTAGATTTTTTGATTTATTAAGACCCGATAATGATTTGTTAGGTAAATCAATTTGTGTAGGATCACCATTTATAACTATTTTTGAGTTTTCACCAATTCTTGTTAAAAACATTTTTATTTGAGTATCTGTTGCATTTTGAGCTTCATCTAATATTGCAAATGAATTTTTTAGCGTTCTTCCTCTCATGAAAGCTAATGGTGCTATCTCTATATCACCTACTTCAATTTTCTTTTGTATTTTTTCAAAATCTAATAAATCATAAAGGGAGTCATATAATGGTCTAAGATAAGGATCGACTTTTTCTCTCATATCTCCTGGTAAAAATCCTAATCTCTCTCCCGCTTCTACTGCAGGCCTAGATAATATAATTCTCTCTATTTTTTTATCCAAAAGCATAGTTAAAGCTACTGCTACAGCTAAAAATGTTTTTCCTGTCCCCGCTGGTCCTGCAGAAATAATTATTTCACTTTCTTTAAGTGCTCTAACATATTTTTTCTGCTTTTCAGATCTTGGGATCACAGACTTTTTTGGTGTCTTAATTATATACTCTATATTTTTTTCAGATTTTTTTACTTTTTCATTTATCATAAATTTATTTACTGAAGAAATTATATCTTTTTTTTCAATAGTTCCATTATTTAAAAATTGGTTTGTTAAAAATTCAATAGCATTCTTTACTAAATTATTTTTTTCTGGGTCACTTTTTATAAGAATAGAATTTCCCCTTGAATATATTTTTGTATCAGTAATCCTCTCTAATTCTTTTAAATTGTTATTAAATTCTCCTAAAATTCCAAATAAAATATCATTGTTCTGAAATATAATACTAAGAGCATTGTTCTCTGAATATACAAATTTTAACTCTGATTTTGAATTTTTGTAAGCAATATTACTCAAATTATGCTGCTTTCATTTTTTTTCTAATTTCACCAAACAAAGTATTTTGATTACTATTAATTATTTTTACGTCTACCAAATTTCCAATAATATTCTCGTTACTTTCAAATATTACAGATGATAAGTATTTATTTCTGCCAAATAATTTATTTTGGCCAAGCATTTTATTTTCTACAAGTACTTCGATATTTTTATTTTCCATAGATTTATTCAGCTCAATTTGATTCTTAAATAGTTTTTCTTGAATTATAGCTAGTCTTTTTTTAGCTATTTCTCTATTAATTATTTTTAAATTAGCTGCTGTTGTTCCTGGCCTCGGACTAAATATGAATGAAAAAGAATTAACAAATCTTACTTTTTCTAGTAATGCCATCGTATCAGAAAAATCTTTTTCTGTTTCTCCGGGATAGCCAATAATAAAATCACTAGAAAATTCTACATCTGGATTTAATTTTTTAATTTTAAAATAAACATCTAGATAATCTTTGACTTTATGTTTTCGGTTCATCAATTTTAATATTCTATCTGAACCACTTTGTATTGGTAAATGAACAAAAGGCATTAATTTTTTATTATTTTTGTAACATTCTATTAAGTCTTCTGTCATATCCTTAGGATGAGAAGTGGTATACCTTATCCGTTTAATTTCATTAAATTTTTCAAGATAAGCTATAAGATCTGACAATTTATATAATTTAGAATTTTCTTTATAATAATAAGCATTAACATTTTGACCTAGTAGGGTTATTTCTTTTACTCCATTCTTAACTAATTGCTCTGCTTCATTAATAATTTGATTAAATGGTCTAGAATATTCTGGTCCTCTTGTATAAGGAACAACACAAAAATGGCAGAACTTATCACAACCTTCTTGTATAGTTAGATATGCTGATACACTATTATTCTTGTTTTCAATACCATCATAATATCTAAACTTGGAAACTGAATCGAATTCTGTTTCCTCTATTTTTTTTTTATTAACATAAGTTTTCAAAATATCATTTATTTTGTGGTATGATTGTGGACCAATAACAATATCCACATATGGATCTCTATTAAGAACTTCTTGGTTCTCAGCTTGAGCAACACATCCAGCTACAACTACTACTGGTTTAGTTTTTCCTCTATAAATTTTTTTTACTCTACCTATTTCATGGAATACTTTTTCTTTAGCCTTATCTCTAATGTGACAGGTATTTAATATATAGCAATCAACATTATTTTGATCTTCACTTTTATTATAACCAATCTTACTTATAGAATCGTAAATACGATTTGAGTCGTACTCATTCATCTGGCACCCAAATGTTTTAATGAAAACTTTCTTTTCCATTACTTATTTATTTTTATGCCATATAACTCTAGCTTATGATCAACCAACTTGTATCCATATTTATCCGCAACTTTTTTTTGTAACTTTTCAATTTCATCATCAACAAATTCAATTATCTCTCCTGTTTTTATATCAATTAAATGATCGTGATGTCCTTCATTAAGCTCTTCATATCTTGCTTTGCCACCTTTAAAATCATGTTTAGTAACTATTCCGGATTCTTCGAAAAGTTTTACAGTTCTATAGACAGTTGCAATACTAATTTTTGCGTCTATCTTTGAAGCCCTTTTATATAATTCATCTACATCAGGGTGGTCTTGGGAATCACTCATTATTTTTGCAATAATTTTTCTTTGTTCAGTAAGCTTCACTCCTTTTGCTAAACATTTTTGTTCTATTGTTTCAGACATATTATATTTTAACTCGAATTTTGGGTTTTAATCAAATCTTTATTTAATAGGTTGTTTTTCTCTAATTTAAGTAATTTTTCATAATTTTTATCATCAAAATCTTTAGAATTAAAACCATATATGCTTATATTTATTGATAGAGCTATTGCTTTTGCTATTGCTATGGATGTTCTTATAGTAGACAGTTTTCCAGGACCTTGATTAACAAATATTTTTTCAATATCTTTTAAATTAATTTTATTTTTCTTAAAAAAAACTAAAAGAAGGTCCATAAATTTATCAAAATTTTCTCTACTGTTTATATAAGAGGTGTTATATGATTGTGTATTAGTAATGACAGTAAAAAAAATTTCTTCTTTAGTTGCATCAATTATTAAATTTTTCATATTTTATTTATTTTTTCTAAATACCTACGCGGATAGTGTAAATAAAAAATATTACCATAATGAAAATGGAATTCTATCTTTAATGTATCATAGATTTGATGAAAATAAATATCCATCAACAAATATTCGAATGGATATTTTTAAAAAACAAATTGAAATGATAAAAACATATGATTTCGAATTTTATAATCCTATACAATTTGAGAAAGAATTTAATATTCCAAAAAATAAGAAAAAAATTTTATTAACTATTGATGATGCATTTTCATCTTTTTTTAATAACGCATGGCCATTCCTAAAAGAAAATGAAATACCTTTTATATTATTTGTTTCTACTGAAGCTGTCGGAAATTATGGATATATGACCTGGGAAGAAATTAAAGAAATTGAAAAAGAGGATTTTGTATTTTTAGGAAATCATTCTAACTCACATGAATATTTAATTAATTACGATTTTATAAGTTTTAAAAAAGATATAGATGATTCTATTAAAAACTTTAAAAAAAATATTGGTTACAATCCTATATTTTTTTCCTATCCTTTTGGGGAATATTCTCTTGAACAAAAAAATTATATAGATGAAAATTTTAAATTTGCATTTGGACAGCACTCAGGCGTAATAGATTTAAATAAAGATAGATTTGAATTACCTAGATTTCCAATAAATGAAGAATATGGAGCATTAGATAGATTTGAACGTTTAATTAAGTATCTACCTTTGCAACATAAAAGTATTTCACCTGAAGACAAATTTATAAAAAAATCAAATAACCCACCAAAAATGTATATTGACTTTTTTAATGATCAAAAAAATCTAGATATAATATCTTGTTATTCAAATGAAGGTGATGGATGGGATAAAACAAAAATAAAATTAGAAAATAGAAGACTAAATATTTTTTTTAGAGATAAATTTAAAGAAAGAAGAGGAAGAATTAATTGTTCCATGAAAGATACAGAAGGGTGGCGTTGGCTTGGTATTCAGTTCTCGATAGATTAGATCAAATTTTTAAGTTTTGCACTCGTTGGAAGAATTTTAACATCATCAAATTCTATCAAAGAATTTTGTTTAATAATTTTTGATAAAATTTTTGTATATTCAATCCCAGTTTCTGCGTACTTATCAAGATACTTTACTAATTCTAGACTATTTAATTTTTTATCATTATCTCTTTGTATAGCTCTTTCTTTTCTGAATTTTTTATAGCTCGAGTGAGTATTTAAATTTCTTAGATAAGCTTTTACTGAAGCTTTTAAAACTTTAAAACTTGCAACTTTATGTGTTGAATTGCTCTCTGCTCCCGCAGGTTTAATTCCATCTCCTGACCAAGTCCACTGACCAAATAATGCATTTCCTTTTTGAGCAAACCTAGAAGTACCCCATCCAGTTTCTTTAGCTGCTTGAGCAATAGCTAATGAAACTGGAATTTCATCCATTCTAGTCTTTAATGTAGGTAAATCATCTTTTGAAACACCATACTGTTTAAATTTTTTGTTAAGCCATTCTATATCACTCTTGGAATTATTATTTTTGTTCAATATTACAAAGAGTTTTTTTCTATCAAGTTTGATTTTTGTATTTTCTTCAATTATTAGAGGTAAAACAATTTGAATAAATAAATTTTTTCTCTTTTTTGTATTTTCGATATTTTTCATTTCCTTTGGAAGATGATCTAAGTTGATACCAATATTTACTAATTTTGTTTTTTTAACTTTTTTTAAACTATAATCAGTATCTTTAAATAATTGTTCAATTGTTGAAGCACTCAATCTTGAAGTATTAGTATTTAAATCATTTGAAGAAAAGACATCTATGTCATCATAAATACTATTTAAATTAGTATTTTCGTCTATATTTTTAATATCGTCTTTACTATCATTTAAAGCTAACTCAAATTTTTTTTTGGAAATGTTGATGATAGTTTCTTTTTTTGCAAAATTATCACTTAAATAGCTGCTAATACTTGGTAAAGAAAAAAATGAAAGAATCAAAATAAAGCTTGCTAAAGAAAATAAATAGAATTTTTTATAATCATTTTTTTTGTCTTTACTTAAAATTCTTTTTGATCTTATAATTTTTTGTATTTCTGTATTTTTAAAAATTCTATTACTTCTGATATTTTTTATCATGATAACGCATTAATATTATAAGTATTTTTTGATATTTTTATACAGCTAAAACTTCCTTAACTTCAGGAATATAATGACAAAGTAAATTTTGCACACCTTGCTTTAACGTTAAAGTTGAAGATGGACAGCCTGAACAGCTACCTTGTAATTCAACTTTTACTTTTCCGTCTTTAAACTCTTTAAACTTAATATCTCCACCATCTTTTGCTACAGCAGGTCTAACTTTGGTCTCTAATATATTGATAATTTTTTTTTCAATTTCATTATAGTCATTGGCATGAAGAGAATTTGTTTTATTATCAATAATCGATTCATTTCCATCTGCATAGTATTCGTTTAAATGTGCAATTATTATATGTTTAATATTTTCCCAATCTATATCGGTTTTTTTGTTAACAGATAGAAAGTTCTCACCTAAAAAAATTCCTGTAACACCATTTATAGAAAGTATATTTCTTATTAAAAAATTGTTAGTTTCGTTTTTATCTAATATTTCGTAAGGACCATCCTCTGAAACTTTTTTACCTGGTAAAAATTTTAAGGAATTCGGGTTAGGCGTTTTTTGAGTTTGAATAAACATAGATTGATTATATTTATTTTCTTTTAAAATGAAATAAATTTAAAATCCAACTATTTTCTTCATTTCACTGACTTTTTTTGAAGCAATTTTATTTGCTCTTTCACCTCCTTCTTTGAGAACTATATCAATGTAGTTAGAATCTTTTTGTAATTTATTTATTTCAATAGATATTGGAGAAATTTTTTCAACAACAATTTCTGCTAATTTTTTTTTAAATTCAGAAAAGTTTTTTCCACTAAATTCATTTAATGAGTTTTGCAAACTTTGATCATTTAAACTCGAATAAATGCCTAATAAATTTTCAACTTCAGGCCTATCACTTAAATTTTTATCATCGTCTGACAATGGATCATTGTCAGTTTTTGCTTTTTTAATTTTATTTACAATTTGATCTTTACTGTCAGTTAAATTTATTCTACTTAAATCTGATGGATCGGATTTACTCATTTTATTTTTTCCATCTTTAAGACTCATTATTCTTGAAAAATTCTTTTGGATTAAAGGCTCTGGGGCTCTTAGAAAGTCTGGTGCATTAAAATCTAAATTAAATTTTTGCGCAATATCTCTTGATAGCTCTAAATGTTGCTTTTGATCTTCTCCTACCGGAACATGGGTTGCGTCATATAACAAAATATCTGCTGCCATTAAGACTGGATAAATATATAAACCTACACTAGCTTTTTCTTTATCTTTTCCTGCCTTTTCTTTGAATTGAGTCATTCTATTTAACCAACCCATTCGAGCTATACATCCTAACATCCATGAACCTTCTGAGTGGGACGGAACTAAAGATTGATTAAAAATAATGCTTTTTTTAGGATCAATTCCACTTGCCAAAAAAGCTGCTGTGGTCTCTCTTATATTGCTTTTAAGAATTTTTGGATCTTGTTTCGTTGTTATTGCGTGTAAATCTACTACACAATAAACGCACTCATTTCCTTTTTGGTTCTGGAGATCAACAAAATTTTTTATCGCACCAATATAATTTCCTAAATGAAGATTTCCTGTTGGCTGAACTCCTGAAAAAATTTTTTTTCCCATTATTTTAATACTTTAATTTAATATCTGAAATTTTAAAAGCTTTTGTAAGTATGGAGATCAAAAAGTAAATAATAAATGTAACAATAACCAATAAAATAATGGATAAGAGTTTATATTCACTATTATAACTTAGATTATCACTAAAATAGTTTATTAGGTGATAAAAAATATATGAAGTTATAACTGTAGAGAAAGAAATTTTAAATAATGATTTTATAAAATTTAAATTTATATAATAATATTTTTTGTTAGTTAAATAAATTAAAAGCAATATTACGTTAAACCAAGATGATATGGTTGTTGCTATAGGTATAATAATGAATCCTATTTTATTAAAATAATAAACACTTATAATTATATTAATAATTACACAAATTACTGAAAAATAAAATGGAATCTTAGTATTATGTCTAGCAAATAAAAAAGTCGAGAAAATTTTAATGAAAGAAAAAGCAGGTAATCCTAAAGCAAAATAAAATAGAGCGCTAGCTGAGTTTTTTACACTAAGTTCTCCAAAAGAACCATATCCAAATAATGAAGAAGTTATTTCTTCTGACGCTAGAAGTAATGCTATCGTTGCAGGTAAACTTAAAAATAAACTTAGTTCTAATGCTTTATCCTGGATAAAATCTATTTTTTTTTTTTCTCTTGATTGAATATATTTACTTAAGTTTGGCAATAGCACTGTACCAATTGCAATACCAGCTATAGCTAAATTGATCTGATATATTCTATCAGCATAATAAAGATAAGAAACTGCACTTGCTTGAAAAGAAGCTATTATTGTTCCTACCAAAATATTAATTTGAGTAACACCTGAAGAAAATATACTTGGTAAAAGTTTATTAAAAAATAATTTAACCTTAGTATCAATTTTGAATTTAAATGTAATTTTGGGAATATAAAACTTTCTTATAAAAAATAGTAAGAAAATTAATTGCACAATTCCTGCAAATGTTACTGCATAAGAAAGATAAACTACTAATTGGTCATTTAAATAACTTTGTAAAAGCAAAACTAAAATTAAGAATATATTTAGAATTATTGGTGCCGCTGAAGCAACTGCAAATTTATTGTGTGAGTTTAATATTGCTGAAAAAAAAGATGATAAACTAACAAATAATAGAAATGGGAATGTAATTCTTGTAAGAAAAATAGTTAGTTCTATTTTATCTGAATCACCTGAAAAACCAGGTGCAATAACAAAAACAAATGAAGGCATAAAAATTTCAATTATTAAAATGATAAAAAGCAAACTAACTAAAAGTAGATTAAATATTTTATTTGCAAAATTATGAGATCTAATTTTTCCTAAAACCATTTCAGATGAATAGCTTGGAACAAATGCTGCGTTAAAAGTTCCTTCTGAAAATAATCTTCTAAATGTATTTGGTATTCTAAACGCTACAAAAAAAGCATCTGCAATTGGGCCAGAACCAAGATAAATTGCTATCAATAAGTCTCTTAAATATCCAAGTATTCTGCTAA
>CACACV010000035.1 GCA_902531025.1 uncultured Pelagibacteraceae bacterium
TTCGAGTTTTTTAATTGTTCCAGTAGCTGATAAGTATTTATCTGATGGATTGGGGTTAAACGTTTATCCAGTTTTCTCTTTAATTAATTTCATAAAGATATTTTTAGTAGGATTGTTAGTGCTTATAATTTTTTCTATACCAACAATAAGTTCAATTGATCAAGTTAAAGCTTCAAACTTATTTAGGAATGTATTTCAAAACTTGCAGTTTCATTATTCTAAAAGATCAATTATGTTAAGTTTTATTTTGCTTTCAACTTTAGTTTTATTATTCACAATAGGTTCTGAGAAACCTCCATACAGCTTAGGTTACTTTGGCGCATTTTTCGTTTGTTTGATTGTATTTTTCTTGCTCTCAAAACTTATTATATTTTTTCTTAAAAAATTTAAATCTAGTTCTAATATTTCTTTAAAAGTATCTATTAAAAATATAACTCAAACTAAAAGTATTACTCCAATTACAATTATGTCTTTAGGTTTGGGTGTAACTTTGCTTTTAACTTTAGCCTTAGTTGGAACAAATTTTCAAAGAGAAATTGCAAAATCAATACCAGATATTGCTCCTGATTATTTCTTTGTTGGAATTCAAAATGGAGAAAGGGAGAAATTTGAAAAAGGAGTTCTTAATATGGATCCAAAAGCAAACATTGAAATTGTACCAATGGTTTCATCGGGGATTGTAAAAATTAATGGAATAAACCCAAATACTTATATCCAACCTGAAAATGACAGCTATTGGGTAATTGGAAGTGAGCGAAGATCTTCCTGGATTGAAAATACTCCTAATGATAACCCAATTGTAAAAGGTGAATGGTGGGATTTGACAAAACCAAACCACCTTCAAATATCTTTAGATGCAAAAGTTGCAAAAGATTTGAATATTGAATTAGGAGATATTTTTACATTAAATATATATGGTCGTGAAATTAATGGTGAAATAGTTAATTTTAGAGAAGTAGATTATCGTGATCTAAGTATTAATTTTGCAATGTTATTTAACCCTCAATTCGCAAAAAATTTACCCCATGAATATTTAGCAACCGCTAAGTTTAATAATGCCAATCAATTTAATGAAATAAAAATGTTAGAGGTATTACCAAGTTTATCGATGATTAAAATTTCAGATTATTTAAGTAAAGTAACTGCAGTATTAAATAAAGTTTTTGTTGCTGTAACTCTTATATCGGCAATAACTATTGTTATAGGTTTAATTGTAATCTCTAGTGCCATCATGGTACAGGGAAAAGTGAAAGAATATCAAAATTTAGTTTTTAAAATTTTAGGATTTTCTAAAAAAGAAATAATTTTATCTTCTATCATAGAATTCATACTAATTTTCTTTTCAGTAATTTTAATTGCAATATTTTTTGCTGTAGTTGGTTCAAAATTCATAATGGAAAATATTTTTGAATTAGTGTGGAAATTTGATTTGAAAGTTCTATTCAATCTAGGGATAAGTATTGGTTTAGTTACTTTAGTATTGATTATGCTAACAAATTTAAAATACTTAAATCCTAAGGTCTATCCACTTATTAGAAATCAATAAAAATCAATTTTTAATTTTGAGATCTTTTAAAACAATCAACAGTATTTTTTAATAAACAAGCAATTGTCATAGGGCCCACTCCACCTGGAACAGGTGTTAAGGCTTTAGCAACTTTTGACACTTCGTCAAACGCTACATCTCCAACAATTCCTTTATCAGTTTTATTGATGCCTACATCAATAACTATTGTATCTTTTTTAACCCAATCACCTTTTACAAGTTCCGGAATACCTACGGCAGCGATAATTATATCTGCCTCTAGACATTCGGCTTTAAGATCTTTAGTTTTAGAATGAGTAATAGTTACTGTGCAATTTTCTTTTAAAAGAAGCTGTGTCATTGGCTTGCCATTTAAATTTGATCTTCCAACTACCACTGCTTTTTTCCCATTCAGGTTAGGTTCAATTTTTTTAATTAACAAATAACATCCAAGAGGCGTACAAGGTACTGAGCTTTCATAACCTGATGAAAGATTGCCAACGTTCATTGGATGAAAACCATCTACATCTTTACTTGGCGAAATTGCTTCAATAACCTTTTGTTTATCTATGTGTTTTGGCAAAGGTAACTGAACTAAAATACCTGAAACTGCATCGTTTTTATTTAATTCATTAATTTTATTTAGAACGGTTTTTTCTTCAACTGAGTCTGGATATCTTATTACCTCAGATTTTAGGCCAACTTCATTTGCTGATTTTTCTTTATTTCGCACGTATATTTGACTAGGTGTTAAATCTCCAATCAAAATAACTGTTAATCCTGGAACTTTATTATATTTTGACTTTAATTCAGATACTTCTTGCTTAAGCTCTTCTCTAAGTTCTGCTGCTGCCTTTTTTCCGTCTATTAAAATCATTGTAAAATTAAAAAATTAATGGTGCCACGTACAGCTTCATACACATTTCTATAAACCAGATCAACAAAAGAAGAATTATTGGTGATATATCAAAAGCGCCTAGATTGGGTAAGAATCTTCTTATTTTGCTATAAATTGGTTCTGTTAGTTTATAGGTAAATTCTAAAACTGAATAAACAAATCTACTTGAAGTGTTTAAAATATTGAATGCTACCAACCAGCTTATTATTACATTAGCTATAACAACGTAGGAATATAATTTTAGTAATTGAAGAACCAAATAAAAAATTGCGATCATTTCTTTTCAACATAAATAGACTGACTAGGGAATGCAAATGAAGCACCATTTTTTTCAACAATTTGTTTAATTTCTAATGCTAATTTTTCTTTTACAGAAAGCCATTCTTCCCATTCGCTAGTTTTGCTAAAACATCTAACATACATATCTATTGAACTATCTGAAAATTTATCAACTCTTACAGCAACACCTATAGATGTATCAAAATCTTCATTTTGATTTATATGCTCTTCAATTTGATTTCTTATTGTTTTCAATTGATCTACTGTAGTATCGTATTGAAGAGTAATGAACCAACTGATTAGCCAGTTTGTTGTTTGACTAACATTAATTACTGCGTTTTCTGCAAACTGAAAATTTGGAATTATTGCTAAAGATTTATCAAATTTTCTTATTACCGTTGATCTAAAACCAATTCTTTCAACAATACCTTCAATAATTCCTTCTACTAATATCCAATCTCCCATTTTAAATCTTTTTTCAACCAAAACTAAAATTCCTGAAATTAAATTTTTAAACAAATCTTGAGCTCCTAAGGCGACTGCTACTCCAAACAATCCTAATCCAGCTATAATTGGTCCTATTTTTATTCCCCATAATTCAAGAACTGCAGCGGCTCCAAGAATAAATATTAAAATCTTTAATGACTTAATGATCCACCCAACTAATTCTCTAGTTAATATTTTATCTAATCCACTTAAAATGTAAGAAACCGGTTCAATAATTTGGTGGATTATCCAAAAAATTAGAACCGTAATTAAGGTTCTATTAATATTATCAACAAATGATCTCGTCTCATCAGAAAAAGACATATAATAACTTGCAAAAAAAACACCGAGAACAATAGGTAAAAATCTAGCAGGACCTTCCATTGATTTAACAAATGCATCATCAAGTTTGTTCGTTGTTCTTTTAGAAATTACTTCTAATTTTTTAATTATTAATTTACTGATTAGACCTCTAAAAATAAGGAATATAAAAAATATACCTATACCAATTATAATTTGAAAAAAATCAATTCCTAATATTCCCTTTTCCCAAACTGATAAAAAAAGATCTTTAAAATTATTAAATACGCCCATAATTAAATTTTATATAGCAAAAACTCCTCTTCACCAGAATTAAATAAAAAAATTTTTTTCCATTTAATTTCATTTAATACAGAAGAGGTTTTTTCTCCTAAACACATTAAATTAGTATCCATCCAATAATCTAATAAATTATATTTTTTTAGAAGATTAAGGTAATTTCTAGCGCTATTTTCTGAATAAACATAGACCATGTCAGGAATTGATGATTTTAAATCTTTAATAAATTCTTCACTAATTTGTTCTATGGGAAGAACAGTATAATTTATTATTCTTTTTACTGTATATCCTTCAGAAATTAAATCTTTATCTAAGTTTGAAAAAACGATTTCTCCACTTACATATAATAAGTTTCCAGATCTTTTGTCGAAATTTTGCAAAATAACTTCTTTTAAATTATTTACATTTCCTTCAGCACAAAAAATATTTTGAAAACCATTTTGTTTTGCTACGTTCTCTGTTGAAGATCCGACGCAAAAACAATTAATTTTTTTATTAATATCTGAAGTATTTAAATTTTTAATAGCATTTGCACTTGTAAAAATTATTCCACCAAATTCATTGATATTTATTTTATCATAATTTATATTCTGAATTTTAATTACAGGAAGATGAGAAACTTTATGTCCCAGAGATTTAAATCTTAAAATCATTTCCTTACAATCATCTAATGGTCTTGTTAACAAAATATGCATTTTATCTTTTATAACTCCCTTTTGACTGGGATTTCAAAGCTTCACCCACTTCTCTTCCAAGTTCTTTTGCCAAATTTATTTCTTTTTTATCTTTAATAAAATATCTATGTTTTCCATCTACTGAAAAAAGTTCTGCAGATAAAATAATATTATTTCCATCAATATTTGAAAAAGCTCCAACTGCAGTATCGCAGTCACCCTCTAAAGTTTTTAATACTTCTCTTTCAGTATTGGCACGAATTCTGGAATGGTTATCGTTTATTTTTTCTAATAATTTTTTAATTTCAATATCAGTTTCTTTACATTGTATAGCTATAATTCCTTGACCCGCACAAGGTATGAGATCATCTGTTTCAAATTCCTCTGATATTTTGTCATTTATTTTTAAAGAGTCAATTCCAGCCTTAGATAATATAATTGCATCATAATCCCCATTTTCCATTTTTTTTATTCTAGTATCTACGTTTCCTCTAATTAATTTATAATTTAAATCAGTTCTTTTATTTTTAAGTTGATATTCTCTTCTATAAGATGAAGTTCCAATAATTGAATTTGGTTTAAGATCATTAAATTTAATTTTTTTATTACTCACTAAAATTTCATTTGGTGAATTTCTTTTTAAAAAATAGTTAGTCTCAAGACCATCGGTTTCAATAGATGGCATATCTTTAAGAGCATGGACAGCAATATCAATATTATTTTCTAATAATTCATCTTCAATTTTTTTTGAAAATAAACCTTTGCCACCTAAGTCAGAAAGTCTATCTTTTTGATTTTCATCACCCGTGGTTACAATTTTTTTTATTTCTATATCTTTAGAAAAAACTTCTTTTAATTTAGATTTTACATTATCCGCATAAATCATGGCTAAGCTGCTACCTCTAGAGCCAATTATAATTTTTTCTCTTTTCATAATTTTTATTTTTATTACATTCTTATAGTTTAATTGTATTAATTAGAAAAAATTTTTTATGGCTAAAAAAGCAATAATATTAGGGATTGAGACAAGCTGTGATGAAACTGCTGTATCTTTAATTCAGGATGAAGATAGTGGTATACCTAGAATACTTTCCAATGTGATTTCAAGTCAGTTTGATATTCATAAAGAATTTGGTGGTGTAGTGCCAGAATTAGCTGCAAGATCTCATGTAGAGAAAATTGATTTAATTGCAAAGAAAGCAATTGAAGAAAGTGGTGTTAGTCTAGACAAAGTATCTGCAATTGCTGCTACATCTGGTCCTGGTTTAATAATTTGTTTAACAGTTGGTTTAAATTTTGGAAAAGCGATGGCATCATCTTTAAATGTTCCTTTTATTGGAGTAAATCATCTTGAAGGACATGCTTTAAGTCCAAAATTACATTCAAAGATTGACTATCCTTATTTATTACTTTTAATTTCTGGTGGTCACAGCCAATACTTAAGTGTCAATGGACTTGGTAATTATAAACGTCTTGGTACAACTATTGATGATGCTTTAGGAGAAGCTTTTGATAAAACTGCAAAACTTTTAGGAATTGAATTTCCAGGTGGGCCAAATTTAGAAAAATTTGCAAAAAATGGAGATCCAAATAAATTTAAACTTCCAAAGCCAATTATAAATAAAGGTGGTTGTAATCTATCATTTGCAGGTTTGAAAACAGCTATTTTGAGAATAACGAAAACTATTAGTTCTCAGCAGGAAAAATTTGATCTAGCAGCATCATTTCAAAAAACAATTGAAGAAATTTTATACAAAAAAACAAAAATAGCTTTTCAAGAATTTAATAAAATTAATCCTGAAAGTAATAATAATATTGTGGTTGCCGGAGGTGTTGCTGCAAATGAAGGTATAAGAAAAATACTTATTAAAGTAAGTAAGGAGAATGGTTTTAATACTTTATTTCCAGATCTTAAATTATGTGGAGATAATGGAGCAATGATTGCAATGGTTGGTTTAGAAAAATATAAAATTAAAAAATTTGATAATTTAGATTTACCCGTATCTCCAAGATTACCTTTGGATAATGATGCAAAATTTTTGAAAGGTGCTGGTGTTAAACTATAATTTTAGTTTATTTCTATGTCTTCAGCTGACAAATTATTTAAGTATCGATCATAAATAGTCCGATAAGAACTCTCAATATTTTTAGTATAAATTTCCGTATTGAATAAAGATTTTGAAATTTTGTTTTTTTCTAATTTAATTTTAATTTTTTCTAATTTATCTTTGTCATTTGCGAGTTCTAGAGCTAAGTTTTCAAATTCTTTTTCTGAATGAGTAATTAATTCTGGTAAACCAATTGCATTTAATAAACTTGCTGAAACTCTGCTTGCAAATGAATTTCCTATTCTAGTTACAACAGGCAATCCTGCCCAGAGTGCATCACTACAAGTAGTATGTGCTGTATATGGGAAAGTATCAATAAATAGATCGGCACATCTGTGTCTTGCTAAATGATCAGCTAAAGGCATGATTTTTGCAAATATAATTCTATTCTCGTCAATATTTCTTTTTGCTGCTTCTTTTTTTAAATTTTCTCTTGCTGTTGAGTTTTCAACAAGTAACCATAGTACGCTACCTTTAACTTTTTTTAGTAAATTCATCCATATATCAAAAGTGTTGGGCAAAATTTTATAGTTTTTATTAAAACAACAAAAAACAAAACTATCTTCTGGCAATCCCAGTTCCTCTCTAGTAAAAACTTTATCTGATATTTTTTTTGTAGAATCGTTTACTTGGTATGTGTCAGGTAAATAAATAATCTTTTCTGAATAATGTTTTTTTAACTCCTGAGAAATAAGTGTTTTGTCAGCAATAACATAATCTATAAAGCTTGCTCCTGTCGTACCTGGAAAAGCTAGATAACTCACCTGAATAGGGGCACACTTTTCTGCAAATATTTGAAATTTGTTTCCTTTGGTAAAACCCATTACATCACAAGCTATATCTATATTTAAATTTCTTGATATTTCAGCTATCTCAAGATTATTTTTTAAACTTACATCTAAAAATTTATCACAGGCTTTTAAAACTCTTTTACGCATTTCATCATCTTTTCGATTAGCCAAAGAAAAACAGAATATTTCAAAATCTGATCTATCATGTAGCTCTATTAAACGAACCATTAAATAAGAAGTTGGGTGATTATTAAAATCTGCTGAATAGTAAGCAATTCTTATTTTTTTATTTTTAGTTTTTTTTTTAATTGGCTTTAAGTTGCTTACTAACGCATGTTGATTAATAATATAATTTTCTGCATTTTTTTTTTGCAAATCTGGATTATCAATTAAAGACAAAATTGGAAAAGGAGTGGCAGTTTTAAATCCGCTAATGATTTTATTTTTTAAAGAATTAATTTCTTGATCAATAGAATCCCAATTACTAAGCCAAGCTTTAGTATGAATATATTTTCCAAAAAGAAAATTTAAATTTGGGTTTATTTTTAAAGCCTTAGTAAAACTTTCCAAAGCTAAATTTAATTGTTTATTTTCATTTAATAATAGATTTCCACGATTCACATGTGCATCAGCAAAATTAGGATTTAATTCTATGGCTTTGTCGTAATTATTTAAAGATTCTTCAATTTGATTAAGCTCTCTTAAAATAACTCCCTTTAAATTATATGCATCAGCATAATTTGGATTTATTTCTATAGCTTTAATAGAAGACTCTAGAGCTGAGTCAAACCTGTTAAGGTCTTTTAGAACCACACCTCGATTGTTATATGCCTGTGAAAAATTTGGTTTGATTTTAATTGCCTGATCAAAATCTTTAAGTGCAGATTCATTTTTTTTTAATTTAATTAATGCATTTCCCCTATTGTTATATGCATCTAAACTATTTGGATTTATTTCAATAGCTTTAGTCCAATTTTTAATAGCTTCTTCAAATCTGTTAAGGTGAACTAATACTATTCCCATAAAATTATAAAATTCAAAATTTTCTGAATTAATTTCAATAGCTTTTGAAATTAACTCCTCTGATTGTTTATAATTTCTTGTTTGAAAAGCAATTACACCCAATAAATAGTAAGCATTAAAATTATCTGGCTCAGATTTTAAAATTTCAGTACAGATTTCTTTGGCTTCATTTATTTTACCATTTTGAAAATTTTTTACTGCGTCATTATAATTATGTTTCATATTAATTTAATATACATTTTTTTTAAAATGATGTTAAAGTTAATTAAATCCTACAATAGTTATTAAACAATGAGTACTGAGACAATTAATTTTAGTTGGACGTGTAATCACACTTGGAAACGAAGTGCAAAAAACACAGCTTGGTGTTTACTTGGATGTGCTATAGGAGATTTTGGTACTATATTATTTTTTCAATTAACAAATATTCCATTTCCAGTTTTATATATAATGATTTTAGCAATCATAAATGGTTTAATAACCAGTATTATTTTAGAAACTTTAATTTTAATTAAACAGAAAATTCCTTTTTCAAAATCACTGAAAACTGCAATGGGTATGAGTTTTATTTCAATGCTAAGTATGGAAATAGCGATGAATACCACAGATTATTTTTTAACTGGGGGTGCTATTTTGAATTGGTGGGTTATTCTTATAATGCTTTTAGTTGGGTTTTTGACACCATGGCCTTACAATTGCTGGAGATTAAAAAAATTTAATCAAGCTTGTCATTAAATAAGGAAAAGATTATTAAAGAAATAACTGTTAATAAGATACAATTAAAAAAATGAAGTTTTTGTTAATTTTTTTATGTAGCTTAATTTTTTGCTTTAATGCTCAAG
>CACACV010000036.1 GCA_902531025.1 uncultured Pelagibacteraceae bacterium
TCCATTGCTTTAAAAGTTTTAGGCAGCATGTTTGTAATCATTCTGTCGTCTATGCTTCTGGAAAACATTTCCCCTATTGGAAAAATATAAGTAATTATAATGAAAAATAATAATGGGCAAACTAGAAGAAAAGCTTTAATTTTATTCTTTTTTTCAGCTTTTTTTAAGCTTACCTCTAAAGGTACGCCGTCTGTTGTTAAAATTTTTTGTGTTTCACTGCTCATAAATAAAAAAGGGCGGTTATAAATAACCGCCCTTAATATAATATATAATTATAGTCTTTAAAACTTAAATTATAGACCAGCTTTCATAGCTTCCCATTTTTCGCCAAGCTCAGTACCATTGTCAGCCCAGAAAAAAGGATCAACTAAGAAGTAATTTTTTGTGTTTTGTGGCGCAGTCGGCATATGTGGTACCATGTTAGTCTTACCATCTTTATACCAAGGCTCGCCTGCTTCCATAACTGCTATAGAAGATATTCTGTAAGGTGCGTATGCAATATACTTAGCACTACCAGCTAACATTTCTGTGTTAGTCATCATAGCAAGTGCTTTTTTAGCATTTGCTTCATCTGGACCACCTTTTACAAGTGCAAAATATTCATAGTCAAGACCTTGTCCGTCCCATACTTGAACGATTGGTGCACCTTCTCCTATTGTAGCATTAAAGAATCTACCATTCCAACCAGTTGCCATAACTACTTCACCACTCATTAACAATTCTGGCGGTTGAGCACCTGCTGACCAAAATACACATCCACCTTTAGGATCTGTACAAAGTTTTTTGATTTTATCCATAGCTCTTTGAACACCTTTTTCAGTATTTAAAGCTTCATAGATATTTGCTCCACCTTGTTTTGGTTTAATTCCATCTGCAGCTAAAGCCATCTCCAAGTTTGTTAAAGCAGACTTGTAGATTGCTCTTTTTCCAGGAAATTTTTTAGTGTTAAAGAAATCTTTTATAGTTTTTGGAGTACCTTTAACATTTTCACTGTTATAAGCGTAGTTCCAAGAATATAAAATATTTCCTACTGCACATTTACTAGGCATAGGCGCAAAGAAGTCTTTACTAGCTGGCGTTCCATCTGGAGCCGCTGGAAAGTCTTTGTCAAAATCAAATTCAACAAATATACCTTCGTCACATCCATTAATAGTATCGAATGCAAATACGTCCATAATATCCCAGTTAATTGCACCTGCTTCTTTTTGTGCTTTTATTTCAGATAATCCACCTGAGTAATCTACCCAGTTAATATCAACACCTAATGCTTTCGCAGTTGGATCACCATAACCTAATTTTTGAGACTCAGTATAAGCTCCACCCCACGATGCAACAGTAACTGCATATGAAGATGTTGTGATACTAAGAACAAAAGTAAGGGCTAAAAATAATTTAGCTAATTTTCTCATTTATCCTCCGTTTAAACGTTTTTTTAAAAACGGATTACAGCAATATCAGTATGGAGAGTCAACTATCAATTAGTAAAATATAGCTTGTTTATCAGTGTAATTTAGAACTATTTTAATTATTTTGGATCAAGCGCTCTAGCGTCAAAACTGTTCCACCCTATTTTAATATCATTGCCTAATTTTATATCCATTCTAGCTGAACTATTTGGAACTTTTAGTATAAATTCTTTATTATCTAACAAGTTTAATCTTACTCTTGTATGGTCGCCGTGGTAAATAACCTCTTCTATCTTTCCATTAAATTTATTATCCATTTTTTCATCTGGATTAATAATTGCACGTTCTGGTCTCAAAGAAACAATACTTTTTTCTCCTTTTGATTTTACTCTAATTGGATTTGCTAAAATTTCATCTCCTGTCTCTAACTTAATTTTGCATTTATCACTTGAAATGTCTGCAACTTCGCCATGGAATGTATTATTTTCTCCTATGAATTCAGCTACGAAAGAATTTACAGGTTCTTCATATAATTTATCTGGACTAGATAATTGTTGAACCTTTCCATCATTAAATACAGCAATTCTGTTTGACATCGTCAAAGCTTCGCTTTGATCATGCGTAACATAAACAACTGTAACACCAATACTTTCGTGTATATGTTTGATTTCATACTGCATACTTTCTCTTAGGTTTTTATCTAGAGCGCCCAAAGGTTCGTCCATCAAAACCACTGCTGGGTCAAATACTAATGCTCTTGCAACAGCAACTCTTTGTTGTTGTCCTCCTGATAATTGTCCAGGCATTCTACTTCCAAAACCTGAAAGTGAAACCATAGATAAAGCTTTTTCTACTTTTGCATCTGTTTCATCCTTAGAAAATTTTCTAACTTTTAATGGAAATGCCAAATTTTCATAAACCGTCATATGTGGAAATAACGCATAGTTTTGAAATACCATTCCGATACCTCTTTTGTGAGGTGGAATATTTGAAATTGGATTTCCATCTAAGTAAATTTCTCCATTAGTTGGGGTTTCAAATCCTGCCAACATCATTAAACATGTTGTTTTACCTGAACCAGATGGCCCAAGCATCGTTATGAATTCACCTTCAGCAATATCTAAATTAAGATCTTTAACAACTAAAACTTTTCCATCATAACTTTTGTCAACTTTATCAAATTTTACAAATTCGTTATTTTTTGTCATATTGAAGTTTTTAAATCACTTGTTTAAAATTTTTGCAATAGTTAATTAGCTTTTAATATGTAATTCTTTAGGAAAATCACAAAATAATTCACTTCCATTATCGGTTACTCTAATCGCTTCTGAAGCCTCAACTCCCCAATCACCAAATTGCATTACTGCAATCATATGAAAACAAACATTTTTCTCAAGAACAGTCATGTCTCCTTTATATATATTTAAAGTATGTTCTCCCCAATCTGGTGGATAACCTATTCCAATTGAATATCCCGTTCTAGATTTTTTTTCTATTCCATACTTGTCTAAAACTTTCCAAAAAGCTTGGGCTACATCATCCGCTGTATTTCCAGGTTTTGTTTGAGCAATGCCTGCTTGTAATGCCTCTATAGTTTTATTCATTGTATCTATTTTTAATTGATCTGGTTTTCCTAAAAGAACTGTACGAGCCATTGGAGCATGATACCTGTTGTAGACACCTGATAATTCAATTATCGTTGCTTCGCCTGTAACAAATTTATCTTGTGTAGCAGTTAAATGAGAAGCTGAGGTTCCTTTTCCAGTTGGAAGCAATGTAGCTATACTAGAATATTCTCCACCAAATTCAGGTGTTCCATAAAATAAAGATTTTTGAATTTCTCCTACAGCATCACATTGTCTTACTCCAGGATTAATGAATTCCATTGCTGTTTTCATTCCTTTTTCAGAAATAATAGCTGCAGATTTCATGAAACCTATTTCAGCATCTGATTTTACCAAACGAGTCCAATTAACTAATCTTTCTGAGTCTTTAATTTTCGCGTTGGGTAACCCTTGTTTAATTTTTTCATAGCAAAATGCTGTAAAATAATGGGCATCCATTTCTAGTCCAATAGATAATTTATCCCATTTTTTTTCTTTTATGATCTCAACTAAATAGTCATAGGGGTGTTTGGGCCATGTATGTATATAATTTTCATCGTAAACAATTATATTTTCATTTTTTAAATAAGTTTTAATGTAAGCACCTCCTGCATCTTGCGCTCTTACAAAACACAAGGGTTCATCTGCATTAACATGTACTATTGCACATTGTGCATAATAAAAAGACCAAGCATCATACCCAGTTAAATAATTCATGTTATTCGTGTCATGAGAAATTAAAAGTTCAATTCCTTTTTCTTGCATTGCAGATTGAACTTTTTTTAATCTTTGTTTGTACTCGTCTTTGGTAAAAAGCATTTAATTTTCTTGGAATAATTTTCCAAATCCTTCGACTGAATTATTTTTGTTTATTTTTACTAAAGTATCCCAAATTAGTGCTTGATTGCTTGATAAAACTGTTGTGTTTAATTTTTTTTCTAATTTATCAATAATTGGAAGAACTGGCAAAGCCGTACAAGAAACAAACAATGCTTCTGCTCCATTTAAATCTATTTCTGATAAAACATCATATAAATAATTTTGGTCAACTTTTCCAATATCGTAATCTGCTTCAATATCAAAATATGAATTTGAAGTAATTTCAAAACCTTCTTTTTCAAAATATTCTAAAACTTCATCATTTAATTTTTTACTATAAGGTGTGAAAACATATATTTTTTTGATATTTAATTTTTTTAAAGCTTTTATTGCTGCACTACTCGGCGTTGTAACATCTGCCATAGGTTTTGCAGCTTTTACTTTTTGTTCTATTGAATTATATCCTGCAGCAATTGTACCGGATGTACATCCATAAACTACACAATCAATATCTTGATCGGGTAATATATCTTTTGTAACTTCGGTTACTTTGTTAGACATTTTAATTAAGTTTTCTTTTGTAAGTGGATTGTAGCATTCAATTCTATTTACAAAGAAATCAATATCTCTATCTTTAATCACATTAATAAAGTCTTTTTCAATCATAAAATCACTTGCCAAAGCAATTAGTCCAACTCTTGGATTTGATTTGTTGATATATTTAGGCTCTATTTTTGTTGAATTCATAATTTAAAAGGTGAATATATCACAAGTTCTTTAATAATCATTAATTTTAAAAATAACTGCATGAATATAAAAGATACCTTAATAGCTTCTTTGGTTCCTATTTTTTTAGGTTTTGGATTTGTTATTGCCAAACCTGCATTTGAATCTTTTCCTCCTATTCTTTTAATGGGTATAAGATTTACTTTTGCAGCATCAATTTTGATTTGGTGGTTTCCAATACCGAGAGGATATTTAAAAAAAATATTTATAGCTTCGATTGTAGCAAATACTTTGCAGTATAGTATTACATATACAGGTTTAAACCACATAGAAGCTTCTTCAGCAGTATTGTTAGTGCAGATGGAAGTGCCTTTTGGAGTTATTTTTGCTTTCTTCATGCTTAAGGAAAAACCAACTTTAAGAGCTTTAATTGGTATAACGATTGCATTTATTGGAGTTTATGTTTTGACAGGATCACCTAATTTAGATGGAAAATTTTTTGGTATTGCTTTAACTATTTTAGGGTCGGCTATTTGGGCGCTTGGACAAGTTATGGTCAAACCTTTAAGCAAAGAGATTAATCCTTTGGCTCTTGTTGCATGGTTAGCGTTATTCTCAGGACCAATATTAATTTGCTTATCTGCATTAATTGAAGGAAATACAATTAACCACTTATCAGACGCAAGTTTTGATCATTGGTTAATTGCAATCTATATAGGTTTTATTATGCAGCCAATAACTTATGGTTGTTTTTATTATGTGTTAAAAAATAACCCTTTATACAAAGTACTGCCTATAGTTACGATGGGAATTCCACCTACAGGCTTGCTAGCTGCAATATTTCTTTTGGGAGAAAAACCAACAGCTGAATTGTTTATTGGAGGAGCAATTATAATTATTGGGGTGATATTGATAGTATTTACAAAAATTAAAAAAAAGGAGGTCAAAAAATGAAAGTAGGTTTTATTGGTTTAGGAAATGTTGGAAGTAAACTTGCAGGAAGTTTATTGAGAAATAAATTTGATTTAACTGTAAGAGATTTAGATCACAATTTAACAAAAAAATTTAATGATTTAGGTGCAAAAGTTGCAAATTCAGCAAAAGAATTAACTGAACAGGTCGATATAATCATAACATGCCTTCCCTCTCCAAAAATTTGTACTGAAGTAATGGAAGGAGAAAATGGAATTTTAAATGGACTTTCAGAAAATAAAATTTGGTTAGAAATGAGCACCACAGACGACTCAGAAGTTAGAAGAATTGGTAAAAAAGTAATTGAAAAAAAAGCTATTCCTTTAGATGGTCCTGTAAGTGGTGGCTGTCATAGAGCTGTGACTGGAAATATTGCAATTTTTGTAGGTGGAGAACGAAACGCTTTTGAAAAAATTTTACCAGTACTAACTACAATGGGAAGAAAAGTTTTACATACAGGGGAACTTGGGTCGGCATCAATTTTAAAAGTTATTACTAATTACCTAGCTTCAGTTCATTTAGTTGCTCTAGGAGAAGCTTGGACAGTTGCTAAAAAATCAAATCTTGATCTTTCTAAAGTTTATAAGGGAATAGCAGTATCATCAGGAAATTCTTTTGTTCATGAAACGGAAAGCCAAGTTATTTTAAATGGATCATATAATATTAATTTTACTATGGATTTAGTATTAAAGGATACAAGCTTATTTGATCAATTAGCGGAAAAATTAAAAGCTCCATTAGAAATATCTCCAAAAGTTGTTGAAATTTTTAAAGATGGAAAAGAAAAATATGGTTCGAGAGCATGGTCTTCCATGATTGTAAAAAGGATGGAGGATTTAAACAAAATTAACTTTAGAGCAGAAGGCTTCCCAGATGAGTTAATTGATAATGAAGATGAACAAAAGGGATATGAATTATAAATTTTTTTATGCACATAATTCATAGAGGAATAGTAAATAAGAAATTTAAAGAAAATACTCTTAATTCATTCAAAAAATCATTTAACTTAGGTTTTGGAATTGAAACAGATATTCATTTAACACAAGATAATAAATTTATATGTTTTCATGATTTTACTTTAAATAGAATTTTCAAAAAAAAATTAAGTGTTAAAAATTTAGATTATTCTTATATAAAAAAAATAAGTATTAATAAAAAAAAACCTATACCTCTCTTAAGCGAAGTTTTACAGGCATCAAAAAATAAATTACCTTTATTAATTGAAATTAAGCCTTATTTTTCTAGCAAAAATCTTAAAAAACTAATTCATGAAACTTCTAAATACAAAAAATGCATATCACTTCTTATTAACGGATCCAAAGCTGAAAATGCTTCATCCATCAACATTATATCTGTGTTTGTAGCTAATGCTCGAGCCAATCCAACTCTTTGTTGCATTCCTCCAGACAATTGATTTGGGTATTGATTTTCAAAACCTGTTAAACCAACTGCTTCAATCTTTTCCATAGAAATTTTGTTTCTTTCTTCATCACTTTTACCTTGCATTTCTAAACCATATCCAACATTCTGAATTACAGTCTTATGAGGAAAAAGACCAAATCTTTGAAATACCATACTCATTTTATGTCTTCTAAAATCAATGAGACTTTCGGTGTTAAGAGACATTACATTCGTTCCTTCAATTAATATATCTCCATCAGTAGGATCAATAAGTCTATTTAAGTGTCTAATTAATGTAGACTTTCCTGATCCAGACAAACCCATACAAACGAAAGTTTCTCCTTCTTCAATATTTAAAGAAACATTGTCTAATCCAACAGTATGACCTGTTTTTTCTAAAATTTCATCTTTAGTAGCCCCATCCTTTACCATAGGAAGAACCGATTTTGGATTTGATCCAAATATTTTGTAAACGTTATTAATTTCTATTTTAGACATTTTAAAAAAGCTTTTAGCAGGAGCTACAATTACATTAAAGCAAAGAAAAAAATTCATTTCAACCATAAATTGCATTGACAATTTATTAGCATTAAATAATCATAACTTGATGGTTCAAATAGATAAAATCGAAAAAGGAAGAGCTGATCTTAAAATTAAGTGGAGTGATGGTGAAGAAAGTAAGTTTAATTATTTATGGTTAAGAGATAATTGTCCAACAGCTCACGATAAAGATTCCCGTCATAGAATGTTTAATATTTTAAATGTTTCAAAAGATATTTGCGTAAAAAATTGTGAGATTAATAAATCTGGTTCACTCCAAGTTCAGTGGAGCGAAGGAGAACACACAAGTTATTATGACATAAACTGGCTCAGAAAAAATTGTTATACAATTAAAAATAAAACAGAATATGTGTCTCCATATGATCTTTGGGATAAAAATTTAAAAAATAAATTCAATACAATTTGTGTAGAGCATGATGAAATTTTAAACTCAGACGAAGGTTTAATAAAATGGCTAGAACTTTTACATCACAAAGGTATTGCTATAGTTAAAAATGCACCAGTAGAAAAAAAATCTGCTTTTCCTCTTTTAAATAGAATAAGCCATATAAGAGAAACATTCTTTAAAACACCTTTTGAAGTAATTAATATACCAAAACCAAATAATTCTGCTTACACAGCTCATGCACTAAGGAATCATATGGATTTACCTTGGTTTGAACTGCCGCCAGGATACCAATTTCTTCATTGTTTAGTTAATTCAGCTAATGGAGGAGACTCATCCGCAGTGGATGCTTTTGCTGTTGCTAAATACTTAAAAGAAAATGAAAATGAAATTTTTAAAACTTTAGTAAAAGTTCCGTTAAAATTTAAAGATACAGATTATACACAAGAGTCTCACAGAGGTTTTCATGCTCCAGCCATTAGTTTAACAAAGGATGGAGATTTTCATGATATAAGATTTAGTGTTGCTACAATGGACGTTTTGGATTGCCATCCTGATCTTATGGAAGAAGTTTATAAGGCACACCATAGGTTTGGAAATTTATTACATGATGAAAGATTTCAAATTAATTTTCGTTTAGAGCCAGGTGATATTTACTCATTTAATAATAGAAGAGTATTGCATGGTAGAACAGAATTTGATCCAAACTCAGGTCATAGACATTTGCAGGGTTACTATATGGATAGAGATGAAATTATTGGAAGATTAAACTATCTAAAAAAGTAATTTTATAAATTTTCAAATATTAAATAATTATTTTTACAATATTTTTTAAATTCTGATTTTTTTTTAATTGTATAAAAGTATTTCTTAACTTTTAGCTTTTGAATACTTTTACTATCAAGAAATACTTTAT
>CACACV010000037.1 GCA_902531025.1 uncultured Pelagibacteraceae bacterium
TTTATAAGAAATCAAAACCAATAAAAAAAAATATTATAAAGATAAATAATTATTATGATCAAGGACACTTTATTAAAATATTTACCTCTAGATTTATGGGCAGGTCAAAAGAAAATGTAACCATTGCAAAAAAAAAGGTCATTTACTTACAAAAAAACAATTAAAAAAGTGGGGCATAAAATACCATAAGTTAATTATGGGCAAACCTTCGTATGATGTCTTTATTGATGACAAAGCATTTAGTTCTTTAGAAGATTATTTAAAAAAAAATGAATAAAGACATTTTTTTTTCTATAATTGTCCCAACTTTTAATAGAGTTAAAAAATTAAAAATTGCTATTAACTCTGTAATTAAGCAAACATATCAAAATTGGGAGCTAATTATAGTCGATAATAAATCTACAGATAATACCAAACATTTAGTTAATTCTTACAATAATAAAAAAATTTTTTTTTACGAAATAGATAATCAAGGTGTAATTGCAAAATCTAGAAATTTTGGAATAGAAAAATCTTTTGGTGAATACTTATGTTTTTTAGATTCAGATGATTGGTGGGATAAAGATAAATTAAAATTTGTTAATTTAGCAGCACAACAAAGATATTCATTTATCTATCATAACCACTATGTTTCTTCTCCCAAAAGACTAATTAGTAAAAGAAATATAAAAAATAAGTCTTTAACTAACCCAGTTTTTAATAATTTTATAGATCACGGACAACCTTTTGCCACATCATCTGTGACAGTAAAAAAAGATATTTTTGAAAAAATTGGTTTTTTTGATTCAGACAGAAAATATATTGCATGGGAGGATTTTGATGCTTGGATTAGATTATCGCAAATAACAAATAGTTTTTATAAAGTAGATAAATCACTTTCAACTATAAATATAGATAATGAAAATATTTTAGACGACAAACTAAAAATAAAAAATACCTATTTATTTTTAAATAAGTATGTCGAAAAATCAAAAAAAATTCCAAACTGGTGTTTATATAATATTTTAGTTGCTGAATATAATCTATCAAATTTTAAAGAAGTTAAAAAAATTTTAAACAAAATTATATTTTTTAAATTAAACATGGTAAAAAAAATAAATTATATAAAAATTTTTTTCTTTACAATTTTTAAGTAAATTTTCTTTTTATATTTCTCGCTAAATGATAAATGTTTCTGTATTTTTCAATTTTAGGCCTTATTATGTTTTCAGATTTTATTTTTAAATAATCTAACCAATAATTTGTAGAAATAAGTTTGTAATAATCAAAATATTTTTTTATTTCATCTTCTGATCTTGCTTGTCCGTTATCTCCATATTTAGTAACGTAGGGTGTAAAATCAGGATATAAACTTGGCACATTAATCAATTTAGTCTTCATAAAATTGCCAATTAGAATATCATCAAAAATATTATTTTTTATTGAAAAAATTAATGAATTTCTTGGTGTATTAAATTCGATACCTTCCTTTCTATTTGACAATTTGATCGTAAAATCTTTATTACCTACCCTAAAATTTATAAATCCAAAGTTTAGCCAATTTATATAAGTATAAAGTTTTATATCCAAAATTTATAATTTTTGTATTTTTTGAAAAATTACTTATTAAAACAGCTTTAATAAAATTATTAAAGATGGAAATAGGTAAAAAATTCCTTGCTTTTTCTGGATAATTAATTTTTAAACTTTTATTAATAACTAATTGGTAGCAAAAATTATTTAGCAGTGTAGATGTTAATTCTTTAGACTCAGAATATACATTTGCTCCAAATATACTAGATGCTCTTATAATTAAAAAATTTTTTATTTTATTTATTTTTTTATTTAGCAATATTTTTTCAACTTTTAAATGTCCAAGAGAATAAAAATCTTTTTTTTCTAAAGCTGAAATTTCAGAAATTTTACTTTTTTTTTCAAATTTTTTATAAACTTGTAGAGATGATAAATAAATTAGTTTATCTATTTTATTTTTTTCGCAAGCATATAATATATTTAATGTTGAGTTTTTTTTTACATTAATACTTTTGATATTTGACTTTAGTTTACTTTCTCCAACTAAATGGATTACTGCTTCAACATTTTTGAGATTATTTACTAAATTTTTTTTTGAATCGTATTTTACTTTTACAATTTTTATATTTTTTTTTTTAATTTTAATTTTTTTTATATTTCTTGTTCCTAATATTACTTTATTATGTTTTGATAAATCATATGCTAAAGAAGTTGCTATATATCCGGAGCCACCTGTAATGAAAACATTCATTATTTAAGCCAATTTAATTTTTTTAATTTGTATAGACTTTCTAATACTTTTTTGTCCCTCATATTGTCCATGCAATACCAAAAACCTTTATGTCTAAATGCACATATTTGCTTTCTTTTAACAATTTGAGAAATCGGTTCTCTTTCAAGCATAACGTTTTTATTACTTAGTATTTTAAAAATGTCTGGTTCAATAACAAAAAAGCCACCATTTATCCAACCTTTTTGCAACTGTGGTTTTTCTTTGAATTGAGTAACAAGATTTCTTTTAAAATTAAGCTCCCCAAATCTGGCAGGTGGATGGACAGCTGAAATTGTCATAATTTTTTTATTTTTCTTATGAAAGACTAATAATTTATCTAATTTTATGTTAGATAAACCATCGCCGTAGGTCATCATAAATGTTTCGTTATCTAAAAATTTTTTAAGCTTTTTTATTCTTAAGCCTGTCAGAGTATTTATTCCCGTATTTATAACTTTAACTGAATATTTAGAATTTTTTTTATTTTTAAAATATTTTTTTATAACTGAATATTTATAACCACCTGCAATTATAAATTCATTAAATTTATATTTTCTATAATAATCAATTATATGATGAATAATTGGTTTGCCTCCAATTTTAACCATTGGCTTTGGAATCGATTTGGTATATTCGGATAATCTACTTCCCTTACCGCCAGCTAGAATTACACATTTCATATAAATAATATTAACTTTTTATCTACCATGAATAAGGAAAATATTTATCATCAAAAGGTTTTCTAATTATTTCTTCTGGATCATGAGGAATATCTGAGCAATTTGCAATAATTCCTGATTTGTTATCAATTGACGTAAAACCGTTCCAAATTAGAGGTGGTACAGTTACCAAACAATAATTTTTATTTGTCAAAACAATTTCTTGAATTTTTCCAAAACTTTTGCTTTCTTCTCTATCGTCAAATAAAACAAGTTTTATATTTCCAGAAATTGCAACATAATTTAGAGTCATTTTTTTATGCAAATGCCAAGCTTTTATTTTTTTTGGAAATACTTCTGAAAAATAAATTTCTCCAAAATCTTTAAACAAAGAGTCATCATTGCGCATCATGTGCTTAACTTTTCCTCTATCATCTGTAATTTGTCTTTTTTTTGTGACTATAACATCTTCAATCATAGAATTAATTTTTTATTTTAGAATATAGTTTTCTATATTGTAAAATTTGTTTTCTTGTAAAATTTAAAAGGTTTTCTTTTTTTTTAAATGACAAGTACCATTCAACTGTAAAGTTTAAAGCTCCATTGATTGTTAAAAAAGAAGACCAATTTAATTTTTTTTTTGATTTCTGGCTGTTTATACTTAAATTTTTTGATTCTACAATTTTATATTTTCGTGATTTAAATATTTTATCATTTCTTTTTACAACAATACTTGATTGTGTATTAATTTTCTTTTTAATTAATTTTGCCAATTCAAGTACTTTAAGATTTTGTTTTTTATTTGGACCAAAATTCCAAGCACCTATAAATTTTTTCCCATTTTTTGAAAACAGTTTTTCAGCAAGAAGAAGATATCCATGAATAGGTTCTAAAACATGTTGCCAAGGCCTCGTTGCTGAAGGATTTCTAATAATTAGACTACGATTCTGCACAAAATTCTCCAGACAATCCTTAACAATTCGGTCTTTAGTCCAGTCCCCACCTCCAATACAATTTCCTGCTCTGACAGTTGCAATATTACAAGATAAATTTGTAAAAAATGATTTATTGTAAGCTTGAGTGATTATTTCACAAGCTGCTTTACTTGCGCTATAAACATCATGTCCACCAAGTTTTGAGTTTTCATCAAAAAAGTTTTTTTTACCTAAATTTTCATAAACTTTGTCTGTTGTTGTAATTATTGCGCATTTAATTTTCTTATTAACTTTTATTGCTTCTAAAACATTTGTTGTACCTACAACATTTGACAAAATTGTACTTTCAGAATTTTTAAAACTTTCAATAACACTCGATTGAGCGGCTAAATGAAAAACTATTTCTGCTTTTGATTTTTTTATACATTTTTTTAAATCACTCAAATTTGTTAAGTTTTTTCTAAAGTCATATTTAAGACATTTTTTTAATTGAGCTGATTTAAAAAAATTATATTTGCCATAAGGATTAAGAGAATATCCAGATACTTCACATCCTAACTGGTGCAAAATTACAGAAAGCCACCCACCTTTAAAACCTGTATGGCCAGTAATAAATACCTTTTTATTTTTCCAAAAATTCTTATTTAGCATATTTATTAACAATCTTTTTTTTTAATTTTTTTATTTTATTTTTTCTTTTATCAGTTTTTGAATTATTGTTTGCAATTTCAATATCTTTAAGATTGTCTATAGAGTGCCAAAACCCATGCAATTGGTAAATATCAGTTTTATATTTATTTATTATTTTGGGATATAGGTCTTTTTCAAAACTATAATTTTTAAAATTATTATTTAATAATATTTCTCTATTCATTATTGACATGCCAATATAATTGTATGCTGTATAATTTTTGTTTCCTCTTATTTTTAATGCATCGTAAGAAATATTTTTTTTAAAATCTATTATTTTTTTTTTATTAAATCCAACCGTTCCATAGGGGTAGACGCTCTCGCCAACAAAAAATGTCATATCAGATTTTCTTTTAATATGTTTTAGGTAAACATCTTTTAAATTAAAATCGAAAATTGCATCACCATTAAGTAATAAAAAATTTTTTGATTTAATTAGACTTTTTATAGAATTTATTCTTTGAGAAATAGTTGTATCAATTCCTGTATATTTTAAATCTAATTCAATTTTATCTAGCTTAAAATTAAGCAAATATTTTTTTATCAATCTATGCTTAAAGCCAAGAGGAAGTATAAAATGGTTAAAATTATTTAATTTCAAAGAATTTAATATATACCAAATTATTGGCTTACCTTGTATTTTGGCTAGGGTCTTAGGAATTTTTTTTCCAAGTTGTCCTAGACGAGTTCCTCTTCCTCCGCAAAGTATAACTGCGGACTTATAATCTTTCGTGTTCATGAGTATTGATTTAAGTTAACTAGTAATATACATAACGACATATTTGTAAACATAAATGAAATGCAGAAACTGCAATAAAAGTCTTACTAAAGTTGTTGAATTAGGCACCCAGCCCTTAAGTGGTATATTTTTAGCAAAAAAAGAAAATAATTTAAAAAAATATTCTTTAGATTTATACAATTGCAAATCTTGTAATTTAATTCAGCTTGGAAAATCACCTCCAGCCCAAAAAATGTACGGGAAAGATTATAATTACAAAACTTCAATGAGCAAATTAATGGTTACTCACCTTCAAAAAAAATACAAAAAAATTTTAAGTTATAGATTAATAAAAAATTTTTCCAATATACTCGATATTGGTTCAAATGATGGGACTTTTATTAATTTTTTTACAAAAAATGAAAAAAAATTAAATTTATTTGCAATAGATCCTTCTGCAGAAAAGTTTAAAAATTTATATAATAAAAAAGTTAATTTAATTACAAAATTTTTTTCAAAATCTCAATTAGATAAATATTTTAATAAAATTAACTTAAGAAGAAGTAAATTTAAACTAATAACTTCATTTGCCATGTTCTATGACCTGGACGATCCTAATTCATTTTGTAGAGATATAAATAACTCTCTTGACGATAATGGTCTTTGGATAACAGAATTATCATATTTTCCATTACTACTAAAAAATTTAACTTATGATCAAATCTGTCACGAGCATGTATGCTACTATACTTTAAATACATTTAACCAAATAATAAAAAAAAATGGTCTTAAAATAATAGATATTGAGTTTAATGAAATTAATGGAGGAAGCATTGAAATTATATGTTCTAAAATAAATAGTAAACATAAAGTAAATTACAAAAAAATTTCTGGTGTTTTGAAAGATGAAAAAAATATAACTATGGAATCTTATAAAAAATTTAATTCTCGTATTAACAATGTAAAGAATACTCTAAATCTCTTTTTTGAAAATATAAATAAGAAAAATATTATTGGATATGGAGCCTCAACGAAAGGTAATGTTGTACTTAATCATTGTAAAATTGATTTCAACAATCTATCTTTTATATGTGATGGAAACCCAAGTAAAATAAATAAATATACTCCTGGTAGTAATATAAAAATTATCACAAAAGAAAAGATGAGAAAATATAATCCAAAATATCTTTTGGTTTTAATTTGGTCGTTTAGATCTGAAATAATAAAACAGGAGATGAACTATATTAAAAAAGGCGGAAAGTTAATTTTTCACCTTCCCTTATTTCATGTAGTAGACAAGTCAAATTATAAAAAATATTTAAAAGAAAACTTTAAAACTTTTTCATTTAATTACTAATTTTTTAATTTTTATTTCAGGTATTTAGAGTCGTATATGTTTAATTGCTTGATGATATAATTTAGATTTTTTGCACTCAAATCTGGGTAAAAAGGTAATGTTAAAATTTCTTTCCATATTTTTTGAGCATTTGGCATTGACGATTTATATTTTTTGTATAATTGATGTAATGGTAATGGTTTTAGATGAACACTTGTTGAAATTTTTTTTTGTTTTAAATATTTTATCAAATGATCCCTTCTTTTGCACCTAATAGAAAATAACCAATATGAGGATTGTTTTAAATTGTATGGATATGCTGGTATAAAACCTTTGCACAATTTAATTCCTTTTAAATATTTTTTTAAAATAATTCTTCTTTTGTAATTAAAAAAATTAATTTTTTTCATTTGAACAATGCCTATAGATGCCATCAGATCATTCATATTATATTTAAACCCAAGTTTTTTAATTTGGTATTCCCAATGTTTAAGGTTCATATTTTGTTTCCCAGAACTTTTTTTATGTCGAAGCAAAGGATCTTTATCCCAGCCATGAAAGCTTAAAGATCTAATTATATTCGAATTTTTTTTATTATTTGTAACAACCATTCCACCATCACCTGTGGTAAGCATTTTTTTCTCCTCAAAACTAAAACATCCAATATCACCCCAAGTTCCAAGTTTTTTACCTTTATATGTGCCTCCACAAGTGTGAGCACAATCTTCTATGACTTTTAAATTTTTTTTTTTAGCCCAAGGTATTATTTTTTCCATTTCACAAGGATGACCACCAAAATGAACAGGCATAATTGCTACACAATCTTTTGTATATTTTCTTTTGAGATCTTCAAAACTCATTGTTAAAGAGTTTGTATTAATATCAACAAAAATTGGTTGAAGATCACAATATAAAACTACTGCAGCAGTAGCACTAAAAGTAATGGAAGGCACAAGTACTTTTTTATTTTTTTTAAAATTAAATGATTTTAATGCAATATGTAATGCAGCGGTACAAGAGTTAGTGGCTATAGAGTGTTTAATATTAAATTTTTTACACCAAAGTTTTTCAAATTTTTTAACTGTAGGTCCATATCCTATCCATGATTTTTTAAAAACTTTATTAATTTCTTTTAATTCCTCATTTCCAATTAGTGGTTTAAATAATCTAATATTTTTCATAATTTACTATCACCATAATTTTTTTTTAGCTTTTGATAATTTTAATTTACAATTAAATATTTGATTTTTTATTTTTAATTGAAGTTTTAAAAACTCAAAGTCTTGGCCTAGACAACTAAGCACAAATTTTCTGATGTTTAAATTCTTAGGCAAATCTAGATCAATAAAATTTGCATTTATCAAATCTTTTCTTTTATTTACTAAACCTATTCTTTCTTTAAATGGTTTTAATTTAATTTTATTATTTCTAATTTTTTTCCAATTTTCAATAAAAGTATCCCTGATACCTTTTAAAGACATATTAAACAAGTCTTTAGCAATAATTGGAAATTTTAATTTAATTTTTTTTCTAATATAATATTTTCCCCCATCTATCTTGTCGTTCATTCTATGAATTGTGAAACCCATTGGAGTCTCATTCGCAATTGACCACACGTAAGGATCTCGACCTCTTGAAAAGGGCAAATATGATGGATGAAGATTTAAATTATTCTTAAATTTAATTAAAATTTCTTTTTTATAAATAAATGGAGACCAAATATTTAATAACCAGTCAAATTGATTTTTTTTGACAGATGAAAGGTACTTTTTAATATTTTTATCTATTGGTTTAATTTTTTTTTTTTTAAGAAAATTAAAAATAGATTTATTACAATCTTCTCCGCTCATCTTAGAATTATCAAATACACATACTGTGATTTTATCTTTTTTATTTTTGAATAGTTCCTCTAATATTTTTGTAGCTATGTTATAAGGTGATTTATCTCCAG
>CACACV010000038.1 GCA_902531025.1 uncultured Pelagibacteraceae bacterium
TCTTCTAGACATATACAATCTTTATCTGAACAAGTTTTTGAAAAGTTTAAAAGCAATGGAATTCATAATTGTAAAATTGAAGGAAAAGATAGTAATGATTGGAAGTTGGTTGATGGAATTGATTTAATTGTACATATTTTTAATCCAGAAAAAAGAAAATTTTATGAATTAGAAAAAATGTGGTCTGAACTTATGCCAAAAGAAAAGGTGATAATATGAAAAATATACTAAAAAATTTATTTTTATTTATGTTTATATTTTATTTTTCTATAGCTAATGCTGCAAATGAAGATGATATTTACAAAAAAATTGATCTATTTAGTGAAGTATTAGATAAAATTAATAAAGAATATGTCGATGAAGTAAACCAAAGTGAAGCAATGGACGCTGCTATAAACGGCGTTTTACAATCTTTAGATCCATATTCTGGGTACATGTCACCTGAATCTTTTCAAAATATGCAAACTGAGACTAGTGGTGAATTTGGCGGTTTAGGTATTGAAGTTGGTATGGAGCATGGAGTTGTTAAAGTAATATCTCCAATAGATAATTCACCAGCTTCAAGAGTTGGGGTTAAGGCTGGAGATTATATTGTAAAAATAAATGATATTCAGGTCCAAGGAAAAACACTTAATGAGGCAGTTGAATTAATGAGGGGGGCTGTAGGAACCGACATTGAGATTACAGTAAGAAGAAGAGGTGAGAAAAAAGCTTTAACATTTATTATTACAAGAGAAATTATTGAAGTTGCTTCAGTTAAATCAGAAGTTATAGATAATAAAACTGGATATCTGAGACTTACTTCTTTTAATGAAAATAGCGGAAATCAAATAAAAGATAAAATAAAAGAGTTTAAAAAAAATGGTAAAGTCGAAAATTATATTTTAGATTTAAGAAATAATCCTGGAGGCCTTCTTTCTCAAGCAATAAAAATATCAGATTTCTTTTTAGATAATGGAGAAATTGTTTCTACTAAAAGTAAAAGAAAATATGAAAATAGAAAATGGTTCGCAAAAAAAGGTGATATTTTGAAAACTAATACATTGGTAGTTTTGATAAATTATGGCTCTGCTTCAGCTTCAGAGATAGTTGCGGGTGCGTTACAAGATCATAAAAGGGCTATTTTAATTGGCGAAAGTACTTATGGGAAAGGCTCAGTACAATCGATAATACCTTTAAATAATGATGGTGCCATAAGATTAACTGTTTCTAAATATTATTTACCTTCTGGAAAATCTATCTCGGATGTCGGGGTTACACCTGACATTGAAGTAGATGAAAGTTCAGAAGAATTTAAACTAAATACAGAAACTGATAATCAGTTAAGTTTTGCTCTAAAGCTACTTAACGGTTAATAATGAATATAAAACATAAAGATTTACCACTACGAACTGGTGTTGGTATTGTAGTTTTAAATAAAAAAAATCAGGTATTTCTTGCAAAAAGAATTGATAATCCAAAAAACTTTTGGCAGATGCCGCAGGGAGGGGTAGATACTGGAGAAAATTTTTACCAGGCAGCTATCCGTGAATTAGAAGAAGAAACTAGCATCAAAACTGTGTCATTGATTAAAGAAATAGATGGCTTAACTACTTATCTTTTACCTAACCACTTAGTTGGAATTATTTGGAAAGGTAAATATAAAGGTCAAAAACAAAAATGGTTTGTAGTTAGATTTAATGGAGAAGAAGAAGAAATTAATATTAAAACTAAACATCCTGAATTCTTAGATTGGAAATGGGTAAATATTGAAAACTTAACAGATCAAATTGTTGACTTCAAAATTCATGTTTATAAGAAAATCCAAAAAGAACTTCAAAATATAATCTAGCTTGCGCTAATAGATTTTAAAACTTCTACCTTGTGATTTAAAATAAATCTTTTTTGATCATCTATTTCATCTTTAGATAATTCATTTTCAGCTTCAGAAATAGAATTATTAACTTGGTTTTTATCAATATCTTTTAAATTAAAAATTGAGCTAGTCAGTATAGATAAAGAATTATCTTTAAATTCGACAATTCCATCTTCTACATAATAATTTTCTACCTCAGAGCCAATAAAAACTTTAATTATTCCTGGTTTTAGAAAAGATATTATAGGTATGTGATCTTTTAAAATTCCTATCTCCCCCTCAAAAGCAGGAACTACTACTTCTGAAACTTCTTCTTTAGATAAAAATGATCTTTCAGGATTTACTATTTCTAGTTTAAAGTTTTCACTCATTAAGCAGCAGCATCTTTTGCCATTTTTTCAGCTTTTTCAATTGCTTCTTCAATTGTTCCTACCATATAAAAAGCGGATTCAGGCAAATGATCATATTCTCCCTTACAAATAGAATCAAAACCTTTAATTGTTGACTCTAAATCCACAAGTTTTCCTGGTGATCCTGTAAATACTTCAGCCACAAAAAATGGTTGAGATAAAAATCTTTGAATTTTTCTAGCTCTTGCAACAATTAATTTATCTTCTTCTGATAATTCATCCATGCCTAAAATTGCAATAATATCCTGTAAAGATTTATATGTTTGCAAAATTTTTTGAACTTCTCTTGCAACTCTATAATGCTCATCTCCTACAATCCTAGGATCTAAAATTCTTGAAGTTGAATCTAGAGGATCAACTGCTGGGTAAATTCCAATTTCAGCTATTTGTCTAGATAATACAGTTGTAGCATCTAAGTGAGAAAATGATGTAGCTGGAGCTGGATCAGTTAAATCATCAGCTGGTACATAAATTGCCTGTACAGATGTAATTGATCCTTTGTTTGTAGTTGTTATTCTCTCTTGTAGATTTCCCATATCAGTAGCCAAAGTTGGTTGATAACCTACTGCTGATGGAATTCTTCCTAATAAAGCTGATACCTCTGATCCTGCTTGAGTAAATCTAAAAATATTATCTACGAAAAAAAGAACATCTTGACCTTCTTGATCTCTAAAATACTCTGCAACAGTTAAGCCTGATAAAGCAACTCTTGCTCTTGCTCCAGGAGGTTCGTTCATCTGACCATAAACAAGTGCAGCTTTCGACCCAGTTCCTTCTGGTTTAATTACTCCAGATTCTATCATTTCATGGTAAAGATCATTTCCTTCTCTAGTTCTTTCACCAACTCCTGCAAAAACTGAAAATCCACCGTGGGCTTTAGCAACGTTATTAATTAATTCCATGATTAGTACTGTTTTTCCAACACCTGCACCACCGAATAAACCAATTTTACCACCTTTTGCATATGGAGCTAGAAGATCAACTACTTTAATACCGGTTACTAAAATTTCTGTTTCTGTTGATTGTTCGTTAAATACTGGTGCAGCTCTATGAATTGGCCAACTTTCTTTAGTTTTTACTTCGCCTTTTTCGTCTATAGGTTCGCCAATTACATTAACGATTCTACCTAAAGTTTCTGGACCAACTGGGACTTTAATAGGAGCACCCGTATCTGTTACTTCATCTCCTCTTTTTAATCCTTCTGTTGCATCCATAGCAATTGTTCTAACACTTGATTCTCCTAAATGCTGTGCAACTTCTAAAACTAGTCTAACACCACCATTATCACACTCTAATGCTGTTAATATTTCGGGTAGTTCTCCTTCGAATTTAACATCAACTACCGCCCCAATAATCTGTGTAATTTTTCCTTTTCTCATAGTTATAAACTTTCTGCTCCTGATATAATTTCAATTAGTTCTTTTGTAATTGCTGCTTGACGACTTCTATTATATTGAATAGTAAGCTTGTCAACCATTTCACCTGCGTTTCTGGTTGCATTATCCATTGCGCTCATTCTTGATCCTTGCTCGCTAGCTGAATTCTCTAACATTGCTTTAAAAATCTGAGTTGAGATATTTTTTGGTAATAGATTTCCTAATATCTCATCTTCATCAGGCTCAAATTCGTAATTTTCTTCTGATGTTTTTTCTTCTTCATTTATTTTTAAAGGAATTATTTGTTGTTCTTGAGGTATTTGAGTAATGACATTCTTAAATTGATTATAAAAAATTGTACATACATCAAATTCTTTTTGTTCAAATTTCTGGATTAGGATTTTTCCAACCTTATCTGCATCAAAATAATTAGCATTTTTAGATTCTTTAAATGATATATTTTCAATAATATTATCTTTGTAAACTCTCTTTAGTTGATCGTAACCTTTGGAACCAACTGTAATAATCTTTAATACTTTTCCGCTGTCTGATATTTTTTGAAAATATAATTTAGCTTTTTTAATAATATTTGAGTTAAATCCTCCACAAAGTCCTCTATCCGCAGTCAAGACTACACAAAGATGTACTTTGTCTTCACCTGTTCCAGATAGTAATTTTGGAGCATTCTCTTTATCTGAAATACCGCCTGAAAGGTTTAGGATAATGTTATTCATTTTTTGAGAATAAGGCCTTCCTCTTTCAGCACTTTCTTGAGCTCTTCTAAGTTTAGCTGCCGCAACCATTTTCATAGCTTTGGTAATCTTTTGCGTTGATTTAACGCTCGATATTCTTTTTTTTAAATCGTCTAAACTTGCCATTTTCTAAGAATTAAAGTTTTTTTTAAGATCTAGAATTAATTCATTTAATAATTTTTCAACATCATCCTCTAGCTTTCCAGAGGAAATAATTGAATCAATTATTTCTGGTTTTTCTGATCTGCATTTATCAATTATTTTTGATTCAAAGCTTGCAATATCTTTTTGCTCAACATCATCTAAATGACCTTTTACACCACAGAATACAGATATTACTTGCTCTGCTACAGTCATAGGCGAATATTGTTTTTGTTTTAGTAATTCAGTTAGTTTTGCCCCTCGATTTAATAGTTTCTGTGTTGAAGCATCTAAGTCTGATCCGAACTGAGCAAATGCTGCCATCTCTCTATATTGGGCTAATTCAAGCTTCATTGATCCTGAAACTTTCTTCATAGCTTTAGTTTGAGCTGACGATCCTACTCTAGATACTGACAATCCAACGTTAATTGCAGGCCTAATTCCCTGATTAAATAGCTCTGTTTCAAGGAATATTTGTCCATCAGTAATTGATATAACATTAGTCGGAATAAAAGCGGATACATCACCTCCTTGTGTCTCAATAATTGGAAGCGCAGTTAAAGATCCGCCACCATGTTCATCGCTTAATTTTGCAGCTCTTTCAAGCAATCTACTGTGTAAATAAAATACATCCCCTGGATATGCTTCTCTTCCTGGAGGTCTTCTTAAAAGTAATGACATTTGTCTATATGCTACAGCTTGTTTTGAAAGATCGTCATAAATGATTAGAGCGTGCATACCATTATCTCTAAAATATTCTCCCATAGTACATCCAGTATATGGTGCTAGGAATTGAAGCGGAGCTGCATCTGAAGCAGTTGCGGCAACAATAGTTGTATATTCCATTGCTCCAGCTTCTTCTAAAGTTTTTTCAATTTGTCTAACTGTTGATCTCTTTTGTCCAACTGCTACGTAAACACAATATAATTTTTGTTTTTCATCTCCAGATTCATTTATTTTCTTTTGATTAATTATTGCATCGATAGCAACAGCTGTTTTACCAGTTTGTCTATCACCAATGATTAATTCCCTTTGTCCTCTTCCAATTGGAACTAAACTATCAATTGATTTTAATCCTGTTTGCATAGGTTCACTAACAGATTTACGTGGAATAATTCCTGGTGCTTTAACTTCTACTCTGCTTCTTTTAATCCCCTTGTCTAAAGCTCCTTTACCATCAATTGGATTTCCCAAACCATCTACAACTCTACCTAATAATTCTTTTCCTACTGGTGTATCAACAATTGCACCAGTTCTCTTAACTGTATCACCTTCTTTAACAGCTCTGTCATCTCCAAAAAAATTACAACACCAACATTTTCACTTTCTAGATTTAAAGCCATTCCTTTTGATCCATCAGAAAATTCTACCATTTCTCCAGCTTGAACATTATCCAAGCCATAGATTCTAGCAATTCCGTCTCCAACTGATAATACCTGACCTACTTCAGAAACTTCTGCTTTGTCTCCAAATTGTTTTATTTGCTCTTTTAATATTTTTGTTACTTCTGAAGGATTTATTTCCATTTATGCCTCTATCATTTGTTTTTCAATTTTTTGTAATTTATTTTTTATGGAAGTATCGACCATAGTACTTCCCACTTTTACTACTAAACCACCTATTAAACTTGGATCATGCTTATAGTTTAATATTATATTCGAGCCAAAATTTTCTGCTAGCTCATTTTTAACTTTTGTGATTTCTTCACCATTTAATTCTTTTGCAGCTAAAAGTTCTGCTTTTATTTCTCCTCGTGACTTAGAACAGACTTCTAAAAAATCCTTAAATATTTTTTCTACATAAAAAAATCTTCTTTTTTTAATTATAAAACTTAAAAATCTTTTTAATAATTCATTATGATTATTTTTTTCTGATATCATTTCCATTACTTTGATCAAATCTTCACTTCTCGTTGTAGGGTTTTTAATCAAATAACTGAAGTCTTCACTATTTTTTATTAAAACTAATATAACATTTACCTGTTTTTCAATTTCTGAAAGCTCATTACTTTCTGAAGCTAACTCAAATAGAGCTTGAGCATAGCTGTTGTTAGACGTTACTGACATTTTGTTTTTGCTCAATTTATGCTCTCATTAATGAAGATATTAAAAATTTCGTTTAGATAACATAAGAAGTATCAGTCTTCAAGGCTCAGAATGTAAAAAAGTCTAATATTTAATGGGCTAATTGAAGCTAATTGGGTCAACATCAACCGTCAGTTTTATTCCTTTTGGAAGATTAAATCCATTTAATATAAATTTTAGTTTTTTCTGAATCTTTGAAGATTTTTTTGACCTAATTAGTAACCTATTTCTAAACTTTTGATTAATTCTATAAATGGGAGCATCAACAGGACCAAGTATTTTTTCATTTATTGAGTTTGAAATAATTTTTTTTAATTTTATAGCCTCTACAACTAATATTTTTTCATTGGATGAAGATAAAATTAAAGAAATAAATCTTTCATAAGGGGGAAGGTTATTTTTTTTTCTAAGTTCTAATTCTTTATCTAAAAATTTAAATGGATCTTTGTTTGTAATTTGATCAATTGTATCTGGTTTCAAATTATAAGTTTGGAAGTATACATTTGCAGGCTTGCCAGTCCTTCCGGCTCTTCCTGATAATTGATGGTAAAGTTGTAAATTCTTTTCAGCACTTCTTAGGTCGTGACCATGAGATGTTAAATCAATATCTAAAACAACAATACAATTCAAACTTGGAAAATGAAATCCTTTTGAAATTAATTGTGTGCCGACAAGAATATTTATCTTTCCTGATATAATTTCATCTAATATGCTTTTGCTAGAAGATTTATTCATAGTATCACTTGAAAAAATTGAAGTTTTTTGATTTGGAAATAACATTTTTATTTCTTCTGATATTTTTTCTACTCCAGGACCACTAAATACAAAATCACAAATATTGTCTTCCTTACATTTTCTACCTAAGTTTGTTGAATACCCACAGTAATGACATAAGAGTTTTTTTTTATTTTTATGATAAACAAGATTAATAGAACAATTTGGACAAGAAAAAACATTTAAACATTTCTTACATAAAACATAAGGTGCAAATCCTCTTCTATTAATAAAAAAAAGAACTTGATCATTTTGATCAAGATGTTCTTGAACTTTTTCTATTATTTTATTTGATATAAAAGTTTTCTTGGCTAATTTATGTTGATTTAAATCTATTATATGATGTTTGGGTAAGTTTGCATTTTGATATCTACTAATTAATCTAGAATATGAATATTTTTTATTTTTAATATTTGCATAGGTTTCTATAGATGGAACTGCTGTAACTAAGTTAATTGGAATATTTTCACTGCTTGCTCTTGCAATTGCCATATCTCTTGCATTGTAAGTTATGCCTTCATCTTGTTTAAAAGATTGATCATGTTCCTCATCGACAACAATTAAACCTAACTTTTGAAATGGAAGAAAAAGTGCAGATCTTGCACCTATGATAGCTTTTATATTTCCATTTGATAAACCACTCCATATTACTTTCTTTTTTTTTGGTGTAATTTTTGAGTGCCAAATAGCTGCTTCAAAACCA
>CACACV010000039.1 GCA_902531025.1 uncultured Pelagibacteraceae bacterium
AGTTATTTGGGTAATTATTCCTCCACTTGCATTAATTTTTGCAGTACTTGGTTCTATATTAATGGGTATAGCAACGGTTAATCAAGCAGGTTCAATTGGAGCCATAGGTGCCACTATGATGGCAGGATATAGACTTCATCAAGGTAGAAAAGATGCATTCTATCCATTAATAATTAGCGTTATATCATTAGTTCCTGTTTTCTATATTTCGAGCAATTATAACTTAAACATCAAAGCTATTGAGACAAGAAACTTAACTGCAATTTTAATTGCTGGTTTTTTTACATTTACATTTTTAATAGGTGTAGTTTGGAGTTTTTGGCGAGCTTTTAAAATAGATAACGTTCTCAAAGAAGTTGTAACAGAAACTTGTGTTACCACTTCAATGGTCTTTATAATTCTACTAGGAGCAGCAATGTTAACTTCTGGATTCAGAGCTTTTGGTGGTGAAGAATTAGTAAGAGATTTTTTGCAAGATTTACCTGGAGGGTTTTGGGTCCAATTTATTGTTGTAATGGCAGTAATTTTTCTTTTAGGCTTTTTCCTTGATTTTATTGAAATTGCAGTTGTAGTTGTACCTATTATTGCGCCTATATTATTGGCTGAAACAGGAGCAAACGTTAGTGCTATTTGGTTAGGGGTGATGATAGGGGTTAATTTGCAAACTTCTTTTTTAACTCCACCGTTCGGTTTTGCATTATTTTATTTAAAAGGTGTCGCTCCTTCAAATGTTACTACTTTAAATATTTGGAAAGGTGTTGTTCCCTTTATAGTATTACAACTTATTGGACTTGGAATTGTTGGTTTTTATCCGAGCTTAGTAAATTATTTACCAGCAAGAACATATTTAACTTCCAATGTGGCGCCACCTCCAATGAATCCTAAACTCCAATATTGTTTACAAGAATATAAATTCGCAATGTATAATAATGATGAGCAAAAAATTAAATCAGCTATATTGAATTTTCAATCAAAAGTTCAAACTGATATTCCTTTAGATAAACTAGATATTTTTGAAGAACATTTTGAAAATGCTTTAGGTACCTTTTCTTTGGTTAAAAAACTTCAAAAAACTGAAAAAGAATATAATTTATATGCTAAAGACTATAGAGATCTTCATTATAGCGTAAGAAAAAAACAAAAGAAAATAAGAACTATTGAAAAGAAAATACAAAAATTAGAGTCTGCAATTAGGAATTTAGATAAAGAAGACTCAGCACAAAAAAATAAAATTAATTTAAAAATAGAAGATTTCAAATTAGAAATTGTGGAAATAAATAACAATATCCCAGAAAATTGGACTTCTAAAAATAAAGAATTTGAAATTATTCAAAAGGCTAAAAATACTCAAACAAAAAGATATAGAAAAAATGTTGACCAAGCCTATGATAATTTAGATCAATTAGTTATGTTCATAAAAGATCATGAAAAATTAAATGAACTTTCTTCTGAGGTAAATGAATTAAAAAATAAGATTGATAATCAAGATTATGAAAATTCAATTTCAACTATAGATAATCTGTTTGAAAAACTTGGAGACATTTCAGGTACTGAAGAATTCGCTAATAGATTGGATGATTTGTACTCTTTAATCGATAGTGAAGAAAAAGAAATAAATAAAATAAAAGATACAATCTCAGAAGTTAAATTGTTATTTAACAAAGAGGTAGGTTGGAGAAAAGACGCAGCTGAAAACTTAATGCCTGAGCTAGAGAAATATAACTTAGTGATAAAAGATAATATTGGTTTAAGACGTCAGTCTCGTTTAACTATTGAACAAGCTAAAATGGTTGCAAGTTGTAATGCAGAACATCGAGATATATCTTTAAATTTTTAATTTACATTAATGGAAAAAAATATTTTACCGATAAAAAAGGCGGTACTAATATTTTTTGTTTTTGCTTGTGGATATTTTATATCTGCTCTTTTAAGAGCTATTACGGCAACATTATCACCATTATTAACTACAGAGTTTAATTTAACTGCAGGAGACCTAGGTTTATTAGCTGGAGGTTATTTTTTAGGTTTTGCATCTATGCAAATACCCCTTGGATATTTGCTCGATAAGCATGGACCAAAAAAAATAATTTCTGCTTTTTTATTAATTGCAATAATTGGAACAGTAGCTTTTGCTTTAGCTCAAAGCTTTTCAGGATTGTTAATTTCAAGAATCTTAATAGGGGTTGGAGTTAGTGCATGCTTAATGGGACCTTTAACTGGTTATAGAATTTGGTTTAAAGATGAATATCAGCAAAGAGCTAATGCCTGGATGTTAATGGTACTTTCAATTGGTTTTGTTTTTTCAACTTTACCAGTGCAAATTTTATTACCAGTTATAGGATGGAGATGGATATTTGGTTTAATATCTATTTTAATATTCATTGTTATAATTTTAACATTAGTTTTTATTCCTAAATGGAAAACTGAAAGCAATAACCAAGAAACGAGCACAGGATCTTTATCTGATGTTTGGAAAAATAAATTTTTTATAAGTACAATTCCTTTAGGTTTGTTTAATTATGGAGGAATGGTAGCGGTTCAAACCTTATGGGCTGGACCGTGGATGGTTAGAGTTGCTGGATATAATCCATTGGAAAGTGCAACAGGGCTTTTTTGGATAAATGTGACAATGCTCTTTGCTTTTTTTATTTTTGGCTACATTTTGCCGAAAATCACAAAACTTGGATTTGAAACAATGAAATTAATGAAATTTGGATTGCCAATTAGTTATTTGTCTTTGCTTATTATAATTATTTCAGGAGAAAGTGCAGGTGCAATTCATTTTACAATTTACTTGCTTACTTCAATAGTGTTAACACTTACACAACCTGCTGTAGCTCTATCTTTTCCTACAAGTTTAGCAGGAAAATCTCTAACATCTTTTAACCTACTTATTTTTGTAGGTACTTTTATTATGCAATGGGGGATTGGTTTAATCATTGATTTTTGCCAAATATTAGGGAAATCAGAAGTTCAAAGTTTTAAAATTTCTTTTACAGTTTATTTAATAATTTGTATTTTTAGTTACTTATATTTTATTTTGAAAAATAAAAATGAATAATAAAAAAATGTATAATTTATTTTTGATTAGTTTAGTCTTTTTAGTTTATTTTATAGTCACACTTGGACTGTATGTTTTCCAAAGAAATCTATTGTATCATCCAATGGAAAACAATTATTCTGGAGATGAATTAACTGTAAAAATCGAAAAGGTTAAAATTACCACAGAGGATAATATTGATTTGCTAGCTTGGTATCATGTAAAGGATAATAAAAAATATAAAACTATTCTTTATTTGCATGGCAATGCCGGGTCCCTAGAAAATAGAATACATAAAATTAATCATTTCAACGATATGAATATTAATTTTCTATTACTTTCCTGGAGAGGATTTAATGGTAATGCTGGAAAACCAACTGAGAAAGGCCTTTATCAAGATGCTAGAAGTGCAGTCGATTGGTTAATAAACCATGGTATTAGTGAAGAAAAGATTATAATTTATGGAGAGTCTCTTGGAACTGGTGTTGCAACAGAAATTGCACAAAATAAAAATTTTGCAGGTATTATTTTGGAATCCCCATTTACTTCCATGATTGCAGCAGGCAAATCTAAGTATCCAATTTTTCCAATTAAATTGCTCCTAAAAGATAAATATGAAAGCGATAAGAAATTAAAAAATATTATTTCACCTATATTAGTGATGCATGGTGAAGCAGACAAAATAGTTCCATTTTGGATGGGAGAAAAAATTTTTAAATTAGCAAATGAACCCAAATATTCCTATTTCTCGAAATATGACGATCATATGATGGACTTTAATAATGAACTAATTAATTCATTAAAGTTATTTATAAAAAGTTTAAATTAGGACATATTTCAAACAAACGCTCATCACTTTTGAATAATAGTTTTTTAACATGAAGAAACTAATAATTATTTTTTTAATACTTATTTATCCCAATTTATCGTTTTCAGAGTCAAATCATCAATATTATGAAAAATATTTTTATATAGGTAAGATGAAATCTTACCACGATAAATTTACATTATTTTTTAAAACAAGAGAAAAGGCTATAATATCAAAAGGCGAAAATTCAAATTATATCAATGACTATCCACAAGATCTTTATATTTATGATCATTATACTAAAGAAGAATATCCACTAATTTCCTATGATTGGTTTCCTAAAAAGGCAAAAAAATTTTTTGAAAGTTATAAGTATCCAGTATTTCCAGAAGACTTTGCGTACTATTTGTTAAATGATAATAATACCTTGGTTCTTGTAAGCGCTAATAAAAATTATAATCAAAACTTAATTTACAATATAAGTAAAAAAGAACTTGGAGTTCAAAAAAATCGTGGAAAATTAAATTTCATAATCTCAACCTATGCGCAAAATTGTGGATATAAGTCAGTTAAAAGTAACTTTGAATGTAATATTTATAAACCTTTAATTTCAAAAAATTTAATTAATTAGATTGAATAAATGCATTTGCAAATTGTTCAGCATTAAATATCTGCAAATCATCTTCTTTTTCCCCTAATCCCAAACCTACAATTGGAACTTTATATTTTTTAGATATAGAAATTAAAACACCGCCTTTTGCTGTTCCATCTAATTTGGTCATTATCAAACCAGTTAAAGGAATAATTTTATTAAATTCTTCCAGCTGGTTAATAATATTTTGACCTGATGTTGCATCTAAAACTAAAATTACTTCATGTGGTGCAGTTTCATCACTTTTTTTAATTACATTCGCTATTTTTTTAAATTCATCCATAAGATTTTTTTTATTTTGTAATCTTCCAGCTGTATCTACTAAAACTTGGTTAAAGTTATTACTTTTTGAGTATTCAAGGGCTTTGTATGCAACCGAAGCAGGGTCTGAACCTGGATTAGATTTAATTATATTAGCGTTAATTTTTTCAGCCCATTTTTCTAATTGATCAATAGCTGCAGCTCTAAATGTATCGCATGCAGAAAATAAAACTTTATTATTATTTTCTTTAAATATTTTACCCATTTTACCAATTGTTGTTGTTTTTCCTACTCCATTAACTCCAGATACTAAAATAACATTTAAATTTTCTTTTCTTTCAAAAAATTCTTTTTTTTCTAATGGTTCCATTAACTCTATTATGTATTCTTTTAAGATTTTATTTACTTCTGAAATTGGATCTTGTTTTGGATCAATTTTTTTTTGTGCAATTATATCTTTTATATCTGAGGCCGCATCTATTCCTACATCTGAACTAATTAAAAACTCTTCTATTTTGTCTAAAGTACTATCATCTATTTCTTTTTTGACAATTATTTCTCTTAAACCAGTTGCAAAATTATTTGCACTTTTTTTAAAACCTAATTTAAATTTTTCAAAAATACCCATTAAATATTTATCTTGATTTCTTCAATTTGTGATACAGGACCAATCATTTTTATATTATTTTTTTCATCAATTTTAATTAATAATTTACCTGTACTAAATTCAATTTCAGTTTTTGAACCAGAGGGATTTTCTAAATTTGCAGCGACTGCAGTTGCACAAGCAGCTGTACCACACGCTTTAGTTAGTCCCGCACCTCTTTCCCAAACTTTTACTTTTATCAAATTTTCGTTAATTTTTTTTGCTAAAGTTACATTACATTTTTCAGGAAATAGTTCATGATTTTCAATTTCAGGGCCAATCTTTTCAATATTAAAATTATCAATATCTTCTACAAAAAAAATTACATGTGGATTTCCAACATTTACTGCTATGCCTCCAATATGTTCTTTATGTTCTTTATCAATTAATTTTATTTTTAAATTTTTTGTATCAGAGATTTTGCTTAATGGTATGTCGCTCCAATTAAATTTTGGTGATCCAATTGAGGTCTCTACTAAATTATTATCAAAAATTATAGATCTAAGAACTTTTGATGCAACAGTTAAGTTTATTTCTTTTTTATTTTTTTCTTTTGAAAGCAAATGAGCAACACATCTTGTGCCATTTCCGCAAGCATCTGATTTACTTCCATCAGAATTATAAAATTCTAGTTCTGCATCTAAATTATTATCTTTTTTAATATATATTAATTGATCACATCCTAAAAATTTACGATCACATATCTTGATTATTTGATCATTAGATAAACTTAAATTTTTTGTTCTTTGATCAATGATTATAAAATCATTGCCTAATCCGTCCATTTTATATGCGTTAAATTCCATTTAAATAAATACTTAACTTATTTATTGACTTTTTGAACCTCTATTATAGTTTATCGCCGTTTCCGCAAAATACAGCAATTTGCGGTGTCTTTGGTTACAAAGAGATCGACACCAGTCAGCGAAGGTTCGCCCACTGGTGCGATACTTGCTGTGTAAAATTATGTTTGAAAACTTAACTAATAAATTTGAAGAAATATTTTCTTCTTTAAAAAAAGCACCTTCCCTAGATGAAAATCAAGTAGATGAAGGTTTAAAAAGTATAAGACTTGCACTTTTAGAAGCAGATGTATCTCTAGAAGTTGTAAAAGAATTTATCAATAGAGTTAAACCAAAAGCTTTAGGACAGGAAATAGTACGCTCAACATCACCAGGGCAAATGGTGGTAAAAATTGTTTATGATGAGCTAGTCTCTTTTCTAGGTGATAAGACTTCAGACATTCAATTAAATGCAGTACCCCCAGTGCCTATTATGCTAGTTGGACTTCAAGGATCTGGAAAAACAACAACAACAGCAAAATTAGCAAGATTTTTAGAAAAAAATAATAAAAAGAAAGTAATGATGGCTAGTCTTGATGTTTATAGACCGGCAGCTCAAGAACAATTAAGACTATTAGGGGAACAAAATAATATTTCAACCTTACCTGTAATAGAGGGACAAGTTCCTGCAGATATTTGTAGAAGAGCAATAAGTGCCGCCAATTTAAACGGATCAGAAGTTATATTATTTGATACAGCGGGACGAACTCAAATAGATTTTCAAATGATGAATGAAATCAAACAAATTGAAAGCATAATTAATCCATCAGAGACAATATTAGTTGCTGATTCACTAACAGGACAAGTTGCAGCAAATGTAGCAAAGGAATTTAAAAATACAGCTAATCTAACAGGAATTATTCTTACAAGATCAGATGGTGATGGAAGAGGTGGTGCAGCACTAAGTATGAAATATGTTGCCGATGTCCCAATTAAATTCTTGGGTGTCGGTGAAAAAATAGAAAATTTTGAAGTTTTTTATCCTGATAGAATAGCAAATAGATTGTTGGGTATGGGAGATATAGTTTCTCTTGTTGAAAAAGCCTCTGAAGATTTAGACCAAGAAAATTTAAAAAAAACTGAAGAAAATTTAAAAAAAGGCCAGTTTTCATTAGAAGACTATCTTTCGCAGCTTAGGCAGATGAAAAAAATGGGAGGTATTGAAGGTATAATGTCTTTTCTTCCAGGAGTTTCAAAAATTAAATCTCAAATGGATCAAGCAGGTGTTGACGAAAAAATTATTACTCAAAATGAAGCTGTAATTTTATCTATGACAAAAAAAGAAAGAGAGAGTCCAAAGATAATCGATGGATCAAGAAAAAAAAGAATTGCTAGTGGCTCTGGAACTGATGTAGCTACGATCAATAAATTGTTAAAACAATTTAAAATGATGTCTGAAATGATGAAAAAGATGTCAAAAGGCAATATGAAAGGAATGGCTGATAAGGGAATTCCGCCTGAACTTTTTAATCAACTTAAATAATATAAAGGAGAAAGAATGTTAAAAATGAGGTTATCAATGGGTGGAACAAAAAAAAGACCCGTTTACAAAATAGTAGTTGCCGATAGCAGATTTCCAAGAGATGGAAGATTTATCGAAAAATTAGGATTTTTTAATCCATTACTTCCAAAAGATAAAAAAGAAAGAATAGGATTAGATATTGAAAGAATTAAGTATTGGTTAGGGCAAGGAGCTAGACCAACAACTAGAGTGGCAAGAATTTTAGGTGAAAAAGAAATAATGCCAATGCCTGCCAAGGGTAATAATCCACAAAAAGCAATACCTAAAAA
>CACACV010000040.1 GCA_902531025.1 uncultured Pelagibacteraceae bacterium
AATTACAATCTACCAACGCTTTCTGATGAAGGTGGTCTTTCTTTATATTTGGCGCAGATAAAAAAATTTCCAATGCTAGATGCTGAAGAAGAATTTATGTTAGCAAAAAATTGGAGAACAAATGGAAATGTAAAATCAGCAGAAAAATTAGTAACAAGTCACCTAAGATTAGTCGCAAAAATAGCTATGGGTTACAAAGGCTATGGATTGCCTTTAAGTGAAATGATTTCTGAGGGCAATGTTGGTCTAATGCAAGCAGTTAAAAAGTTTGAGCCAGATAAGGGATTTAGATTAGCAACATATGCAATGTGGTGGATTAAAGCATCAATACAAGAATATATATTAAGATCTTGGAGCTTGGTAAAGATTGGAACTACAACAGCACAAAAAAAATTATTTTTTAATTTAAAAAAAATTAAGAATCAAATTGCACCAAGATCTGAAGGCGATCTAAGAGATGAACATGTAAAAGATATTTCTAATAGACTAAATGTGAGTGAAGACGAAGTTGTATCGATGAATAGAAGGTTGCATGGAAAAGAACAGTCTTTAAATGCACCCATAGGCGAAGATGGAGATGAATGGCAAGATTGGATAGTTGATAAAGAAATGGATCAGGAGTTAAAATTTGCTCAAAATGAAGAAATAGATCAAAGAAAAGATTTATTGCAAGACTCAATAAAAATTTTAAATGATAGAGAAAAAGAAATATTATATTCAAGAAGACTTACTGATGAACCCATGACTTTAGAGGATCTAAGTAAAAAGTTTAAAATAAGCAGAGAAAGAATAAGACAAATTGAAAACAAAGCATTTGAAAAACTTCAAAAACATATGCTTAATTCAGCAAAATCAAAAAAATTTATTACCTGCTAATTAATTAAAAGGATCTAATAGAAGTATAGTGTCTTCTCTTTCTGGGCTTGTCGAAATACTAGATATTTTTGCTTCAACAAATTCTTCTATTGCCTTTACATATGACTTTGCATTTTTTGGCAGATCCTCAAATTTTTTAATACCTTGAGTTTTAGATTTCCATCCTTCAAACTTTTTGTAAACTGGCCTAACATTTAATTGGTCTTCTACTCCTGCAGGAAAATAATCTATTTTTTTTTTCCATTCAGTTCATAAGCGATACAAAGATTTATTTCATCAAGCTCATCTAGAACATCTAGTTTTGTAAGAGCTATACCATCAATGCCTGAAATTTTTATTGCCAGTATCATCTTTTAGTTCTGTTGGAAAAGGTCCTTCGCCTACTCTTGTTGTGTAGGCCTTTGTAATACCAAGAACAAAATTGATAGAATTTGGACCACATCCAGATCCTGTTGCAGCAGAAGCTGCCACAGTATTTGAGGAAGTTACATATGGATATGTACCATGGTCAACATCAAGTAAAATTCCTTGAGCGCCTTCAAATAAAATTTTTTTATTTTCCGACTTAAACTGATCTATTTTTTTCCAAACTGGAGCTGAGTATTTTAAAATGTTAGGCGCCAACTTTAACAAATCTTCTAATAATTTATCTTTTTGATATATGGGTTTTCCCAACCCTTTACGAATTGCATTATGATGCTCAATTACTACAGATAATCTATTATCAAGATTTTTTTTAGATGTTAAATCCATGACCCTAATCGATCTTCTACCTACTTTGTCTTCATAAGCTGGGCCAATTCCTCTTCTGGTAGTTCCTATTTTTGAATTCCCCGCAGAGTCTTCTCTTATTTCATCTAACTCTTTGTGAAATGGTAGAATTAATGTAGCCGCTTCAGACAAAATTAAATTATTTTCATTAATTTCAACACCTTTTGTTTTTGCTTCTTTAATTTCATCAAGAAGTGCCCATGGATCAACAACAACTCCATTTCCTATAATAGATACTTTATTTTTTCTAACTACTCCCGAAGGTAATAATCTTAATTTATATGTTGTTCCATCTATAACCAAAGTATGACCGGCATTATGACCGCCTTGAAATCTTACAACAACATCTGCCTCGCTTGATAACCAATCTACTATTTTCCCTTTTCCTTCATCTCCCCACTGAGAACCAACTACTACAACATTTTTCATTTAATTTTTTTTTTAATAACAAATGTATTTAAATGGTTTATTGGTCCATGACCTCTGCCAAAATTTGGTCCTGAACTTATTGCATGGTTAACATAATTAATTGCCATTTCACAAGATTTCTTTAGTGTTTTTCCACATGAATAAAACGTGGCAATTGCACTTGAAAGTGTACAACCTGTTCCATGGGTATTTTTAGTATTGTATCTTTTGCTGTGAAACTTCACAATTTCATTTTTGTTTAAAAAAATATCTGTAACTAATTTTGATTGAAGGTGTCCTCCTTTTACAAGGATATTTTTAGCACCAAGACTTAGTAATTTATTTGCAGCTAAAATCATGTCTTCAATAGTTAATATTTTTGTATTTGAAAGTATTTCCGCTTCAGGAATATTTGGTGTTATCAAAGAAACTTTTTTTATTAATGTATTTTTCAATATTTGAATTGATTTTTTATCTATTAACTTTGCACCACCCTTTGCTACCATAACTGGATCTAATATAACTTTTCTAATTTTTATTTTGTTTAAAGAATTTATAACAGAATTAATTACAGTTGGAGAATGAAGCATTCCAATTTTAATTGCATCTGGTCTAATGTCATTTGAAGTAAATTCAATTTGCTTTGAAATATCTTTTGCTGGAATTGAAACTATAGATGAAACACCAGTTGTGTTTTGAGATGTAACGGCTGTAATTGCTGTCATTGCGTACGATCCAAGAGATGTTACAGTTTTAATATCTGCTTGTATACCTGCGCCACCAGACGAGTCAGATCCTGCAATGATCAAAATTTTAGATTTTATTTTCAATTTAATTAATTGATTTTTTTACAATATTTATACATTTCTTAAGCAAATTTCTATTTTCACTTTCGCACATTATTCTTATTTTAGGTTCTGTACCAGATTTTCTAACTAGCATTCTGCCGTAATTTCTTATTAAATTAGTTGCAATTTTTATTGCCTTTTTAGATTTTGGACTATTAATTATTGATTTATCTTTTACAGCTATATTTTCTAATAATTGAGGTGTGGGTTTAAAATTTTTAAATAATTCACTAGCCTTATTGCCTTTTCTCATAGAAAATAAAATTTCTAAGGCAACTAACAATCCATCTCCAGTAGTTGCAAATTTACCTAAAATTATATGACCAGATTGTTCTCCGCCTAAATTAAATTTATTTTTTTGCATTAATTCTTTTACATATCTATCTCCTACATCTGATCTCAAAAACTTTATTTTATTTTTTTTAAAAAATTTTTCTAAACCATAATTAGACATTAATGTTCCAACAACCCCTCCTTTTAAGATTTTTTTTCTTTTCCATCTTTGTGCCAACATTGCAATTATTTTATCACCATCTATTATGTTTCCTTTCTCATCACATACAATAATTCTATCTGCATCACCATCTAAAGAAATTCCAATATGTGCTCTATTTTTTTTTGTTAAATTTCTTATTTTATTCGGAAAAGTTGATCCACATTTTTCATTAATGTTAAATCCATTTGGAGAAGTGCCTATTTCATAAACTTTTGCTCCTAAAGATCTTAATAATTGAGGCCCAACCTTGTATGCCGCTCCATTCGCACAGTCTATGGCTATCTTCAAACCTCTTAAATTAAATTGGTTTGGAAAATTAGTTTTTAAAATTTCAATATATTTTTCTGATCCGTCTTCCAGTCTTTTGACTCTACCAAGTATTTTTGGATTTGATAATTTATCAATGATTTTTGAATCAATTAATTTTTCAATTTTTTTTTTCAATTTTATCTGATAATTTTAATCCATCTGGACCAAATAATTTTAAACCATTATCATGATAAAGATTGTGAGATGCGGTAATCATTATACCCATATTTGCTCTCATTTTTTTTGTAAGCATCGCCAATCCATTAGTGGGTAGAGGTCCGAAAGTAAAAACATGCATCCCTGCGGAAGTTAACCCCGAAACTAACGCTGGCTCTAATGTGTATCCCGACAATCTTGTATCCTTAGCAATAATAGCAATTTGTTTACTTTTTTTTTGATTTTTAAAATGTGTACCTGCCGCTAAACCAAATTTGAAAAACATTCCACCGTTTATTTTTTCTAGGTTTACTCTCCCTCTTATACCATCTGTTCCAAAATATTTTTTGCTCATTAATAATAATTTAATTTCTTAAAAATTTTAATTCCTTGATTTATTTCATTAACATCATGTACTCTCAATATTTGTACTCCTTGTAACATGCTGTAAATGCATGATGAAACTGTGCCCCCAATTCTCTCTTTACTGTCATTTAATCCAGATATATCTTTTATAAATCTTTTTCTAGAAAGTCCTAACATTATTGGCAAACCTAAAGAATGAAAAATAGAAATATTATTAATAAGAGTAATATTATGTTTCAAATTTTTACCAAAACCGATTCCTGGATCTAATATTATGTTATTATGTTTAATTCCTTTTTTTTCTAATTTGTTTAAGTTTTTCTTCAAAATAATCATAAATATCTAGTAACACATTTTTGTAACTAGGATTAATTTGCATAGATTTAGGCGCTCCTTTCATATGGTGTAAAACAAATGGTTTGTTAGTTTTTTCTAATAATTTTATTGTATCTTTATCGTAATTTAAACCCGACACATCATTTATTAAATCTAATTTATAATTTAAAGCTTTTTTTATCACAAAACTTTTTCTTGTATCTAATGAAACAAAAATTTTTTTTGATTTTAAATATTTCATAGAATCTTTTATTCTACTCCACTCTATTAATTGCATTACTTCTTTTGAACCCGGTCTAGTAGACTCGCCACCCACATCAATTATCTTTGATCCATCTTTTATAAGTTTATTGATTTGTGTTTTTGCAGATAAAATTTTATTATATTTTCCACCATCAGAGAAACTATCAGGTGTTAAATTTAAAACTCCCATCAATATGGGTAAATCATTAAATCTCGTACCAAGAATTTTTTTACTTTTGCAAATATTTTTTAAATCAGTTAAAACTTTTTTTTTAATATTAAATGGAAGTTTATTTATGTTTTTGATTTTTACTTTTTTTTTAGAAGTTCTGGAAATTAATTCTATACAGTCGAAAGATATAGATTTATTTCCTCCAAGAGCAAACGATAATTTTTTTTTAATTTTTTCTTTAGAATTTTTGGCAAAATAAAAATTACACGCTCTTGTGTAATATTTTTGCATTAATATTAATGTACTATTTTTGGCTTTAAACCGATTGAACCTAAAGCTGAACTTTCTTGATCTTCCTCGATTTTTAAATCTTCTTTATTTTTAGGATAAACATTTTTGTTTATTAAGTCTTCTATTTCGCTCCCAGATAAAGTTTCATAAGTTAATAGTGCCTTGGCAAGTTTATGCAAATCGTCAATTTTTTCAGTAAGTAATTTTCGAGCTCTTTCGTAACCTTTATCTACTATTTTTCTTATTTCAGTATCTACTTTTTTTGCAGTTTCTTCAGACATGTTTTGTTGTCTTGCAACAGATCTGCCTAAAAATACTTCTTCTTCATTTTCTCCATAAGCAACTGGACCAAGTTCTTTGCTTAAACCCGCTCTCATAACCATCGCTCTAGCTCTTTTAGTAGCTTGCTCAATATCACTTGATGCTCCTGTTGTTACTTTATCTTCACCAAATATAATTTCTTCTGCCACTCTTCCTCCCATGGCTATTGCCATTTGTGCATGCAACTGTTCTCTGGTTTGTGAAACTTCATCTCTTTCTGGTAGTTGCATTACCATTCCTAGCGCTCTTCCTCTTGGAATTATTGTGGCTTTATGGATTGGATAAGCTGCCTTTTCATTGATAGTAACTATAGCATGTCCCGCCTCATGGTATGCTGTCAATTTTTTTTCTTCTTCAGTCATAACCATTGATCTTCTTTCTGCGCCCATCATTACTTTATCCTTGGCTTCTTCAAATTCTTGATTAGTTACAATTCTTTTATTTTTTCTTGCCGCTAATAAAGCAGCTTCATTAACCAAATTAGCTAAATCAGCTCCTGAAAAGCCTGGAGTACCTCTTGCAACAGTTCTTAAATTAACGTCAGATGCCATTGAGATTTTTTTTGCATGAACTTTTAATATCTTTTCTCTTCCAATTATATCTGGGTTTGAAACTACTACCTGTCTGTCAAATCTTCCAGGTCTTAATAAAGCTGGATCCAATACATCGGGTCTATTTGTTGCTGCAATAATTATCACTCCTTCGTTTGTATCGAAGCCGTCCATTTCAACTAATAACTGATTTAACGTTTGCTCTCTTTCATCGTTTCCTCCTCCTAAGCCAGCTCCTCTACTCCTTCCAACTGCATCAATCTCATCTATAAAAATTATGCAAGGAGCGTGTTTTTTCCCTTGTTCAAACATGTCTCTTACTCTTGATGCTCCCACACCTACAAACATTTCAACAAAATCTGAACCAGATATAGTAAAAAATGGAACACCAGCTTCACCTGCAATAGCTCTAGCCAACAAAGTTTTACCTGTTCCTGGAGGACCTACCAATAAACATCCTCTAGGAATTTTTCCTCCTAGTCTACTAAACTTTCTTGGATCCTTTAAAAATTCTACAACTTCTTCTACTTCTTCTTTTGCTTCCTCTACGCCTGCAACATCATTAAAAGTAACTTTGCCTTTTAATTCATTCATCATTTTTGCTTTGGATTTTCCAATACCCATCGCACCACCTTTGCCGCCTTGCATTTGTCTCATAAAAAATATCCAAACAGCAATTAATAGCAACATTGGAAACCAAGATAATAATACCCCTAAAAGTGAAGGCATTTTTTCTTCCAATGGACTCGCAGAAATACTTACACCTCTGTCAGTTAACTTTTGTATTAAGTTTGGATCATCTGGTGCATATGTATTAAAGATTTTTCCATTAGAAAAAACTCCTTTAATATTTTTTCCTTGAATTTCTACCTGTACAACTCTTCCATTATCAACTTCTGACAAAAATTCAGAAAAGATAATATTATTATTTGCACCAACTGCACCTTGTGGGTTTTTGAACATATTGTACAATCCTATTGTTAATAGAACTATTATTCCCCACATTGCTAAATTTTTGAAATTCATATGATTATAAAGTAAGAATTATTATTCATTAAACAAGTGGCATTTTATACAAAAATACATCAAATAATCTAGCTTTCTCTTGAAATTATGATTGATTTATTGACTTTTTCAATAATACAGCCAGATAGAGTTTGTTTTTTAAATTTTTTTTTAATTTTGAGGTTATTTATTAAGCCAAGTACTTTTTTTCCTCTTGTATAGCTTTTTTTATTTCCAATATCATGAATTAATTCAGAAAAAGATCTAAAAACGATCTCATCAGGTTGACTAAAAAAAATTTCATTAATAATTATCGAATTTTTTTTAATTAGGATTTTTGTATTCTCTTTAATATTTTTTTTTATATA
>CACACV010000041.1 GCA_902531025.1 uncultured Pelagibacteraceae bacterium
TGAAACTTTCCGTGAAAAACTAAATCGCATGCCGCTTTGAAAGCAGTTGATTTTTCAAAGTTTCCAGCCATTGGTTGATAAGGATCCTGGCCTTTCATACTACGATCTTTTAAATTTTGATAATCAACTACTCTAGCCATTTTTTTCATAATTTCTAAAACTTGCTTTTTGCTACATATACCGTGGTGAAGCCAATTAGCTATATGTTGACTGCTTATTCTGCATGTAGCTCTGTCTTCCATTAAACCAATACCATTTATATCAGGAACTTTTGAGCATCCCACAGATTGATCAACCCATCTAACAACGTAACCTAAAATACCTTGGGCATTATTTTTCAATTCTTTTTCAATTTCATCCTTAGACCAATTTTTCTTACTTTCCACTGGTATTTTAAGAAGATCATCTAATTTAGCTAGTTTTCTTTTTTTTAATTTTTGATGAATAGCAAATACATTTATCGCATGATAATGTAAAGCATGTATAGCTGCTGCAGTTGGTGAAGGTACCCAAGCACAATTAGCACCTGACATTGGATGAGAAATTTTTTGCTCCATCATTTCTTTCAACAAATCTGGCATTGCCCACATCCCTTTCCCAATTTGTGCCTTGCCAGAAAAACCACATGACAACCCTACATCAACATTATTGTTTTCATATGCTCTAATCCATTTTGAGGATTTCATATCACCTTTCTTTATCATTGGGCCTACTTCCATAGAGGTGTGTATTTCATCACCAGTTCTATCAAGAAAACCAGTATTTATAAAAAAAACTCTTTTTTTTAAAACCCTAATACATTCTTTAAGATTAACTGTTGTCCTTCTTTCTTCATCCATAATTCCACAAAGAATTTGGTTTTTATTAAGTTTTAAAATTTTTTCAACTTTTTCAAAAATATTATTTGTAAATGCACATTCATCTGGACCATGCATTTTTGGTTTAACGATATAAATTGAATTAGTTCTAGAATTTCCCTTTCTTTTAAAATCATGAATACATGCTGCTGAAGTTACAAAAGCATCTAAAATTCCTTCTGGACATTCTGATCCATCCTTTAGAAGAATTGCTGGATTTGTCATTAGGTGTCCAACATTTCTGTTAAGTAATAAAGATCTACCATGCAATTTAAATTTTTTACCTTTTAGATTTAAATATTCTCTATCTGAACTTAATTTTCTTAGTATGGTTTTACCATTTTTTTTAAATTTTGAGGTTAAGTTTCCTTTCATTAAAGAAAGCCAGTTTCTATAACCTAAAACTTTATCTTCAGCATCTACGGCAGCAACGCTATCTTCATGGTCACATATTGTAGATATTGCTGACTCTAAAAATATATCATGAATTTTAAGTGGATCTTGATTACCATCAGGGTTATTTACTTCTAAATTACCTTTTTGATCAAATAAAATATCTAAGTGTAAATTATTATTAATAAAAAGTAGTGAAAATATTTTACCTTTTTGCTTTCTAAATCCTAAAAATTGTTTAGGTTTTTTTAGTTTAAGACTTAATGCACCTTTTTCAATATGAGGAATTTTTTTTATATTTATCCAACTTTGATCTTTAAGTGGGATATATTTATCCAAAAGTTCCCTTGCATAATCAATAACCTTTCCTCCTCTTATTGGATTATAAGTTTTACCTTTTAATGCACCTTTTGTTTCAGGAATAATATTAGCTCCATAAAGACTATCATAAAGGCTCACCCATCTTGCATTTGCCGCATTTAGTAAAAATCTTGCATTAGATACTGGGCATACTAATTGGGGTCCACATATACTAGAAATTTCTTTATCAACGTTATTTGTTTGTATTTTAAAATTTGGTACACTTTTTTTTAAATAATTTATTTTTTTTAAAAAATTCTTGTAATCTTTTAAATTTATTTTTTTTTCTTTTTTTTCTAGATGATAAGAGTCAATTGATTTTTGAATTTTATCTCTTATTTTAATAAGTTCCTTATTTTTTTTTGCTAATTCGTGAACAGATTTATTAAATCCTTTCCAAAAATGATCTTTTGAGATTTTAGTTCCAGGCAATAATTCATCATTAATAAATGACAAAAGGACTTGAGATACAGATAAATCAAGTATTTTAACAAATTTTTCTTTTTTCCTCATTTTTTTTTTACCATTTTATTGCCTATTTTTAGTTTATAAAGACTTAATATGAAAAATTATCTAAATTTTGAAACTGAGGTAAAAAACCTTGAAAATGAATTAGAAAAATTAAAAGATCCATATAATCAAGAAGGTTTATCAGAAGTTGATACAAAAAATATATCCAAAGTTCAAAATGACATAGATGATAAACTGAAAAAGATTTACGCTAATTTAAATCCTTGGCAAACTACTCAAGTTGCAAGACACGAAGACAGGCCTAAAGCGAAATTTTTTATCGATAATTTATTTGATGATTTCATGCCTCTTTCTGGAGATAGATTTTATGGTGAAGATAAATCTATAATTGGAGGTTTTGGTAAGTTTAATAACCTCTCGATTTTAGTTCTTGGTCAAGAAAAAGGAGATAATCTTGACTCTAGAATTGAAAGAAATTTTGGAATGATGAGACCAGAGGGTTATCGAAAATCAATTAGATTAATGAAGCTTGCAGATAAATTCAATATTCCAATAATATCTTTTATTGATACTCCCGGAGCATACCCAGGAGTTGGTGCAGAAGAAAGAGGTCAGGCAGAAGCAATTGCAAAATCTATAGAATGTTGCATGGAATTATCTGTGCCTACAATATCAATAATTATAGGTGAGGGTGGTTCAGGAGGAGCAATTGCTTTGGCATCTTCAAATAAAGTTTTAATGTTTCAGAATTCTATATATTCTGTAATTTCTCCAGAAGGATGTGCGACGATTCTTTGGCGAGATCCAAAAAAAACATTAGAGGCTTCAACTGCTATGAAACTTTCATCAGAAGATCTCCTAAGCCTTAAGATTATTGATGAGATTATTCCCGAACCAATTGGTGGAGCTCATAGAGACAAAGATTTAATTTTAGATAATGTAAGAGATTCTATTACAAAAAATTTAAATTTTTTTTCAACAATGGATAAAAATGAAATAATTAATCATAGAAAAAATAAATTTCTATCAATTGGAAGAAGTAAAGGATTTACAAAGACCACTGACTCAGAAAAATTATCTATGGAAAAAGGTGCTCTAGATATGTTAATTAAAAACCAAAAAATTATTTATTTAAGTGGTGCTATAATTTTATTTTTATTTTTAATAGTTCTTTTATTATAAAGATCCGTGACAATGTTTATATTTTTTTCCTGAGTTACAAGGACAAGGCTCATTTCTACCAACTTTTTTTGACGATAATTTTTCGAAATTAGCATTTTGATTTTGTTTAAAATTATCTTCTTCTTCAGAACTTTCTACTAATCTCATATTAATTAATAATGTTACTAAATCTGTTTTAAGCTTATTAAGTAAATTTTCAAATAAAATAAAAGCTTCTTTTTTATATTCAACTAAAGGATCTCTCTGACCAAAAGATCTTAATCCAATAACTTGTCTAAGTTGTTCAAGATATTGTATATGCATTTTCCAATTTTGATCAATTACTTGTAAAAAAATTCTTTTTTCAATTTCTTTTGCTTTTTCTTCTCCTATTAATTCTATTCTTTCATTTCTTTTTTCTAAAAATTTTTCTTTAATCAAGTTTTCAAATTCACTAGTTTTTAAATTTATTAATTTCTCTATTTCATCGTTATTAAAAGATTTTCCAAATAAAGATTTAAATTGATTTGAAAATTCATTAGAGTTTGGTTTTGCAAGATATTTTGATTTAGTTTCTTTTAAATTATCAATAGTTTCGTTTAGGAAATCGTCCGATATTGTATCTACATTATTTTTATCAATAACATTATTTCTTTGTCCAAAAATAACTTGTCTTTGATCATTTAATACATTGTCAAATTTTAATAAGGTTTTTCGAATATCAAAATTTCTAGCTTCTACTTTTTGCTGAGCTCTTTCAAGAGCTTTATTTATCCAAGGGTGGTCAATGCTTTCTCCATCTTTTAAACCTAGTTTTTCTAAAATTTTATTCATGGACTCACTTCCAAAAATTCTCATTAAATCATCTTCGATACTTACAAAGAAAATTGAATTACCCTCGTCTCCTTGTCTTCCTGATCTTCCACGTGCTTGATTATCTACTCTTCGACTTTCCATTCTTTCAGTGCCTATAACAAATAATCCTCCAAGTTTTTTAATTTCTTCTTTTTGGCTTTGATCTTGACCTCCTAATTTTATATCAACACCTCTACCCGATATGCTTGTTGTTATAATTATAGAATTTTTTCTACCTGCATTTTCAATTATTTCAGCTTCTTTTTCATGATTTTTTGCATTAAGCACTATGTGTTTAATTGATTTTTTTTCCAATAACTTTGAATAATGTTCAGATTTATTAATGCTTGCTGTAAATACAAGAATTGGTTGTCCCAACTGATTACATTCAGAAATTTTTTTTATAATTGCCTGATCTTTCTCATTGATAGTTCTGAATATTTGATCATTCCAGTCTTTTCTAATCATTTGTTTATTTGTAGGAATTGAAATTACTTGAAGATTATATATTTCAAAGAATTCTTGTGACTCAGTCTGTGCAGTTCCAGTACATCCTGAAAGTTTTGAATACAGTTTGAAAAAATTTTGATAAGTAATAGAGGCAAGTGTTTGATTTTCTGCGTTTACAAATAATTTTTCCTTTGCCTCTAAACTTTGATGTAATCCATCCCCAAATCTTCTTCCAGGTAGCTGTCTACCAGTTTGTTCATCAATTATTATAATTTGATCATCCTTTACAATATAGTCCTTGCCATTTTGAAAAAGATGATTAGCTTTTAATGCTTGATTAACATGATGAACTAAATGTAAATTTTCAGGATCATAAAAGTTATTATTTTTTAAAATTCCTGCATTTGAAAATATTTTTTCTATATTATCTATTCCTTTATTTGTCAGTAGAATATTTTTATCTTTTTCATCTATTTCAAAATCATTAGAATTTAAATTTTTAACTAGTTTATCTATTGCAATATATTGACTGGTTTTATCCTCTGCTGCTCCTGATATTATTAAAGGTGTTCTTGCCTCATCAATCAAACAAGAGTCAATTTCATCAACAATTGCGTAATTGTGCTTTCTTTGAACCATATCATCTTGTGAAAATTTCATATTATCTCTAAGATAATCAAAACCTAATTCACTATTTGTTGCGTAAGTTATGTCTTTAGAATAATTATCTTTTCTCTCTTCATCTGATTGACCTGTATTAATATAACCACACTCTAGGCCCAAATAATTATAAATTTTTCCCATATTTAGACTATCTCTTTTAGCAAGATAGTCATTTACAGTTACAATATGAACTCCTTTTTTTTCCAGAGCATTTAAATATGCTGATAGAACAATAGTTAAGGTTTTGCCTTCTCCAGTTTTCATTTCAGCTATTTTATTTTCGTGAAGTGCAATACCACCAATTAATTGAACATCAAAATGTCTTTCATTATTTATTCTTTTTGAGGCCTCCCTCGCCAAGGCGAAAGCCTCTGGTAAGATTTCATCAAGTTTTTTGCCTTTTTTTATCTGTTCAATAAATTCGTAAGTTTTTTTTGGAAATTCTGCATCACTTAATTTTTCTACATCTTTTTCTAAAATATTAATTTTTTTTACTATCTTATTAATACGATCTAATTCTTTTTGATTACTTCCCTTAATAAATTTTGAAATTATATTTAATGGATTAAACATTTTGGTGTAAATTAATTATTATAATTATATAGTAATTATTTTATTAATTTAAATACCATGGTTTTTAACATAAACAACTTTTTTGATGACAGAAACAAAAACTCAAAAATTGCTGATTTTCAAGACTTAGATCATATTGATGGAGTTTCTATATCAACAGTTAGTGCAAATTTGTACAACCAAAAAAGAGATGATTTAGTTTTATTTTATTTTAGAGATGGGGCTAGCTATGCTTCAGTTTTTACACAATCAAATATAATCTCAGAGAATATAAAGTGGAATAAAAAAATAAAATCAAAAAAATTAAGCGCGTTATTAATAAATGCCAGAAACGCAAATGCTTTAACTGGATCATCTGGTTTTGCTGCAATCAAAGAGCTTGCTAAACAACTTTCTAATCAATTAACAGATAAACAACATCAAGATGAGGAATATCCTAAAGAAATTAAATCAAATGAAATATTATTTGCATCCACAGGAACTATAGGAGAAAAATTTCCACTTAATAAAATTAAAAATACATTTCCTAATTTAATTAAAAATTTAAAATACACTCAAAATAAATTAATTTGGATAAAAGCGGCAATGGGAATAATTACTACTGACACGAAACCAAAACTTGCAATGTCAGAATGTAAAATTGGATCTACAAATGTAAAAATTTATGGAATTGCCAAAGGCTCAGGCATGATTTATCCAAATATGGCAACAACACTTGGATTTGTTTTTACTGATGCTAACCTGTCTTCATCAATTTTACAAAAAACTCTTAGCGAAAGTATTAAAAATACATTTAATGCAATCTCTTGTGATGGAGACACAAGTACAAATGATATGGTTTCACTTATTTCTACCAACAAAGCAAATAACGCAAAAATAAAAAATTTCAAAGACTCAAAGTTAAAAAATTTTCGTCAATCTATAAATGATGTTTTATTAAATTTGGCTAAAAGAGTTGCGTCAGATGGCGAAGGTGCTTCAAAATTTATTACTATAAACTGTAAAAATAGCAAAACAGAACAAGAAGCTAAAAATATATGTTTTTCTATAGCCAATTCTCCATTAGTTAAAACCGCAATTGCAGGCGAAGATCCTAATTGGGGAAGAATTGTAATGGCGGTGGGAAAAAGTAATGCCAAGATTGATGAAAAAAAACTATCTATTAGCATAGGACCTTTTAAAGTTTTATCTAAAGGAAATTTATATCAGGATTATGATGAAAAAGTTGTAGGAGAATATATGCAGAATGAATTAATAGATATTAGCGTTGATATAGGTTTAGGAAGTAAAAAATTTACAGCATATACAATGGACCTAACAAAAAAATATATAGAAATTAATGCTGATTATAGATCTTAGAAGTATTGAATTTTGTAAAATTAATATTTAGA
>CACACV010000042.1 GCA_902531025.1 uncultured Pelagibacteraceae bacterium
TTGTTCTCCTAAAAATAATAATTATGGTTTTGATTCTGAAGAAATAAAATATTGGATGCCAGTTGATCAATATATTGGTGGTGTTGAACACGCTATATTACATTTACTATATTCAAGATTTTTTATGAGATCCATTGATTATAAAAACGAAAAATTCAATGTAAAAGAACCATTTGATGGTTTATTTACTCAAGGAATGGTTTGTCACGAAACATATAAAGATCAAAATAATAATTGGATAAGTCCTGAAGAAATAGAAATAATTGACAAAAAATATTATAGAAAAAATGATAAAAATTCTAAAATTATTGTAGGACCATCGGAATCCATGTCTAAATCAAAAAAAAATGTAATAGATCCTGAAAATATAATTAATGATTATGGTGCTGATTCAGTGAGATTATTCATACTCTCTGATAGTCCTCCAGAAAAAGATGTTCAATGGTCTGAGCAGGGTATGGCCTCTTCATATAAATTTGTTCAAAAACTATGGATGTTACATTTACAAATAAAAAATAAATTATCTGGAGAAGGAAAACAAATACCTGAAAATTTAGAACTAAATAAATTTACCAATCAATTGATTTATAAAATTACTAATAATTTAGAGAGTTTTAGCTATAACGTTATTATTGCAAATATGTATGAAACATACAATTTTTTAATAAAACATATTAAAAATGATATTAATCAAAAAGACTTATTAAATAATTATACAAAAATACTAATTTTATTTTCTCCCATTATTCCTCATTTAACTAATGAATGCTTGATAGATATAGGTTCAAATAACAAACTAGATTGGCCCTTGGCAAACAAAGAATATCTAAAAAATGAAAATTTAGATTATGTTATTCAAATTAATGGAAAAAAAAGATTAATAATCAATGCACAAGCAGATTTAAGCGAAGATAAAATTTTAAATATTGCTAAAAAGCAAAAATTATTGGATAAATATTTAAATAACAAATCAATTAGAAAAGTTATTTTTGTCAAAAATAGGTTATTAAATATTTTAATTAATGAATAAGATTACAAACTATATATTAATATTATCACTACTTTTTTTATCTAATTGTGGTTATGAAGCAGTTTTAAATAATAAAGACTATCAGTTTTCCATAAACGTAAATAAAATAGATGGTGACCAAAAAATAAATTCTCAAATTATTAATAATTTTAATAAGTTAAGAGAAAATGAAAAAAAATATAACTTAACTTTAACTTCAAATAAAAAAAAAACAATAATATCTAAAGATTCAAAAGGTGATCCTTCGATATTCGAATTAAAAATTGAGATAAACTATATTGTTAAAAAAGAAGGAGAAACCTTAATTAGTAATAAAATTAATAAAAAAACTACCTATAATAATATTACAGACAAATTTGAATTAGAAAGTTATGAAAAGACTATTATTAATAATTTAGTTTCAGAAATTACGGATAATATTATGCTTTCTATTTCTAAGATAGGTCAATGATAATTAAATCTTTTGAAGTTGAAAAAATAAAATCAATAAAAAATAATCTAATTCTACTGTATGGATCTAACCAAGGTCATAAAAACCAAGTAATAAAGGAATTGTTCGAAAAATTATTTGATGGAGAAATTTCAAGATTGGATGAAAATGAAATCTTAAACAATTATGAAGAATTTATTTCAAGTTTAATAAATAAATCTCTTTTTGAAGATGATAAATTGATAGTAATTTCTAGAACAAGTGAAAAAATTATTAAATTAGTAAATGAGATTTTAGACAGAAATATTGAAAAAATTAAAATTATTATTAATTCTGATAATTTAGAAAAAAAATCAAAGTTAAGAAGTTTATTTGAAAAAGATAAAAAACTCATATGTATTCCATTTTACGAAGACAATGAAAGAAGTTTAGTTTCAATAGCACAAAACTTTTTAAGAGAAAAAAACATAAAAGTTTCCCAAGAAGTCGTTAATTTACTGGTTGGTAGATCAAGAGGAGACAGGGGTAATCTTATTAATGAATTAAATAAAATTGAAAACTTATCAATCACCAAAAAAAATATTGATCTAGAGGATGTGTTTAAATTAACAAATTTATCAGAGAATTATAGTGTTTTTGAACTTGCAGAAAGTTACTTGGCTAAGAATAAAAAACAAGTCTCTAAAATATTGAATGAAAATAATTTTGCAAATGATGAATGTATTTTAATATTAAGAACAATATTAAATAGGTCAAAAAGATTACTTAAACTCAAAGAAAGTCAAAACGAAACAGGAAATATTGATTTAACTATATCTTCTTTTAGACCACCCATATTTTGGAAAGAGAAAGATGTAGTAAAAAAACAAATTCAATCATGGTCAGACGAGGAAGTGAAAAAAGTTATTTATAAGATAAACGATCTTGAAGTTTTAATCAAAAAAAACTCAAATAATTCAATAAATTTTGTTTCTGATTTTGTAAGCAATTATTAGTAGTTATTTTTAATAACTTGAATTATCCTTTCCATCTGGTCTAAACCTTTATATTTGAAAGTTAATGTTCCTGAGTTATTTTTATTATTGTTAACGTAAACTCTCATACCAATTTTTTCCATAAGTTGATTTTCTAGATCTTGAATATTTGAGTCCTTATTTTTTTTAATTATTGATTTATTAGCTTTACTAAATCTTACAAGAGCTTCTGCTTGTCTTACTGATAATTTTTTTGAAATTATTTTGTCGGCTATCAACTCAGCATTTTCAATCCCTACTAAGACCTTTGCATGACCTTGAGATAATTTTTCATCAATAATATATTCAATTATTTTTTGTGGTAGATTTAATAATCTTAAACAATTAGATACATGAGCTCTACTTTTGCCAATAAATTTTGAAACTTTTTCTTGATCATAATTAAATTCATCAATTAGTTTTTTATATCCTTCTGCTTCTTCAATGGAATTTAAGTCTTTTCTTTGTACGTTTTCTACAATAGCAAACTCAAGAGATTTTAAATTGTCAGCCTCTATAACTACTACTGGAACTTTATGAAGTCCTGCTTTTTGTGCTGCTTGCCATCTTCTCTCTCCTGCTATTATTTCAAACTTATCAATTAGATCATCTGATTTTCTTACTATAATTGGCTGTATTATACCTCTTTCTTTTATAGAACTAGTTAATTCTTCCAAACTCTCTTTTTCAAATTTTTTTCTTGGTTGATATTTGTTTCTAATAATAGAACTAATAGAAATTGTAGTTCTGTTCTCTTTAACGTTGCTATCACCTATAAGAGATGAAAGTCCTCTTCCTAGACCCTTCTTAGTTTTAAAAGGATTAATCATGCTGCACTCTCCACTGGTTTATCTTGATTTAAAAATTCTTCTGTAAAATTAAAATATGACTTGCTTCCAGGACAAGCTTTATCATAAATTAAAACTGGTACTCCATGTGAAGGTGCTTCTGACAACCTTACATTTCTAGGTACTACCGATTGGTAGACTTTATCTTTAAAATAATTTCTTGCTTCCATTTCTACTTCACCAGAAAGCTTGTTTCGTCTATCATACATTGTTAACAGGATCCCTCTAATTGATAATTCTGGATTAAGATTATTTTTTATCCTCTCAATTGTCTTCATGAGTTGAGTTAGCCCTTCAAGGGCAAAAAATTCTGTCTGCAGCGGCACCACTAGAGCGTCTGAAGCTACCAAAGCCATTATTGTTAGAAGACTCAAAGATGGTGGACAATCTATAAGGATATAATCATATGTGGCTCTAGAATCATTTAAAATAGAGGTTAATTCGTCCTTTAATTTAAAGGCTCTTCGGCTATCTCCAGCAGTCTCAACCTCAAGTCCTGACAAATCTACATTTGAAGTTATTAAATTCAAATTCTCGAAACTTGTGTGTTGAATCACCTCTGAGATTTTCTTATTTCCATTAAGTACGCTATAGATCGTTGAGTCAGAGCTTGCTGTGTTAGACAATCCTAGTCCTGTAGTGGCATTTCCTTGAGGATCTAAATCAATTACTAAAATTTTTTTTCCTTTCATTGATAATCCAGCAGCAAGATTGATCACAGTTGTTGTCTTCCCTACTCCTCCTTTCTGATTAATGATTGAAATAATTTTTTTATCCATTTTTTTTTCTTAGATTTGAAATTCTAATTACAATTGACTCTGGGTTCGTTAAACTTTTTTTTTCTTCATAATCAAACTCCCAGTACTTAAGTGCCTCATTCAATATTTTTTTTCCAGTCTTGCCTAAAAATAAAACTATGAACTTAAAACTTTTAAAGTTTTTTTTAGCAACTTCAAAAATAATTGGCAAAGGTTTAAACGCACGAGCAATAATTACATCTGTACTTAAATTCTTTTCTTCAAAAATATTTTTTTGATGTATTTCAGTGTTCAATTTAAATTTTTTTGACATTTCAACTAAGAATTTGCTCTTGTGAAAGCTCTTTTCATAAAAAATGACCTTAAATTGAGGCTTTTTATGTTTCATTAAAATAGACAAAACTATACCTGGTAGACCAGCTCCAGATCCAAGGTCCGTACAAGTGTTAATTTCAATATTTTCAATAAAATCAATAGTTTGTGCACTATCTAGAATATGTCTTGTATTTAATGATTTTTCAGTAGTAGAGCTTATAAGATTTATGTGTTTATTATTAAGAATTATAGATGAACCATATTCATCTAGCTCTTTTAATGTTTCACGTGAAACATTTGGGATATTTATATCAATGTTTTTTATAAAATTAGAATCAATCAAGCTATATGCTTAATAGACTTTCTTTTAAGATGAGACAACAAAATATATACTGCAGCTGGGGTAATTCCATCTATTCTTAGAGCTTGTCCCATTGTTTTTGGTCTAATTTGCTTAAATTTAGATTTTACCTCATTTGAAAGACCTGAAAACTGATCATAATTTAAATTATATGGAATAAGAAAATTTTCATCCCTCTTAAATGCTATTATATCTGCATTTTGCTTCTTTAAATAACCCTTATAATGAGAATTAATCTCTATTTGTTCATCTATTTCACGTGAAACATATTGAATTTCGGGCCATATTTCTCTAATTTTACCCATATTTACAGATTTTTGAGTTAAAATTTGAATTGCATTTCTTTTTACACCATCTTTTGCGATTTTTATACCATATTTTGAAACTTTAGATGGGGTTATCATCAAATTTTCCATTTTTGATAGAGTATTTTTCATATATTTATCTTTCTCTTTAAATATATCTCTCCTTTCATTTAATACTAATCCAATATCAATACCTTTCTGTGTAAGTCTAATATCTGCATTATCAGATCTTAAAGATAATCTATATTCAGCTCTAGAAGTGAACATTCTATAGGGCTCCGCAACACCTTTGGTTACAAGATCATCAATCATAACTCCTATATAAGCCTCAGATCTATCCAGTATAAAAGGTTCTTCTCCTTTAATTGATATAGCAGCATTTACTCCAGCTATAAGGCCCTGCGCAGCGGCCTCCTCATATCCAGTTGTTCCATTTATTTGACCGGCTAGATATAAATTTTTAATTTTTTTAGTTTCTAAGGTTAAAAATAGCTCTCTGGGGTCCACAAAATCGTATTCTATAGCATATCCTGGTCTTAATATTTTTACATTCTCTAAACCATTGATTTTATTACATATTTCTTGCTGTACGTCTTCTGGAAGTGAAGTTGAGATACCATTAGGGTATATTGTGTTGTCACTTAAACCTTCAGGTTCTAAAAATATTTGATGTTTTTGTTTGTCGGCAAACTTTACAATTTTGTCTTCTATAGAGGGACAATATCTTGGGCCAACCCCCTGTATACTTCCTGAGTACATGGCACTTCTTTTTATATTTTTGGAAATTATTTTATGAACAGACTCATTTGTATAAGTCATCCTACATGAGATTTGTTTATTAATATTTTTTTTTGTTAAGAAGGAAAAAAAATATGGATCTTCATCTGCGTGTTGTTCTTCGAGTATATCAAAGTTGATTGTGCTAGAATCTAATCTTGGGGGTGTTCCAGTTTTTAGTCTACCAATTTTAAAATTATATTTTTTCAATTGTTCGCTTAAACCTGTTGAAGGTTTTTCATTATATCTTCCGGCAGGTGTCTTTTCGTCGCCTATATGTATCAAACCATTCAAAAAAGTGCCCGTTGTTAGAATTATCTTAGATGATTTAATTTCCTTACCTGACTTAGTTATAAACCCATTTATATTATTATTTATAAAGATGAACTTAATTACAGGATCAGAAAAAATGCTTAAATTACAGTAGTTTACAAGTTTTTTTTGCATATATTTTTTATATAAAGATCTATCACTTTGAGTTCGTGGTCCTCGAACCGCAGGTCCTCTGCTTCTATTTAATAATCGAAATTGTATTCCTGATTTATCAGCGACTTCTCCCATAACGCCATCTAGTGCATCTATCTCTCTTACAAGATGACCTTTGCCCAAACCACCTATAGCTGGGTTACAAGACATTTCTCCTATTGTTTCAAACTTATGAGTAAATAAAGCTGTATTAACACCTAATCTTGCAGCTGCTGCAGCTGCTTCACATCCGGCATGGCCGCCTCCTATTACAACTACATCAAATGATAATTCCTTTTTCATAGAGATAATTTATATTTGATCTTAAAATTTACAAGAAAACACTTAAAAAGTGCCTAAAATATTGGTAAATTAAGTCTTATTTACCTATACAAAAATCGCCAAAAATTGACCCTAAAATCTCTTCAACATCAACTTTACCCACTATAGTCCCCAAATGTCTTGTGGCTAATCTTAAATCTTCAGCTGCTTTATCGAAATCTTCTATTGAATTTTTTTCCTCAAAATTGTTTAAATGAAAAAGACACTGTTCAAGATTTTGCCTGTGTCTTTCTCTGGTGATTAGAATATTATCAGATCTTATAAATTTTTTTTTTAATTTTTCTTTAATAGCTTTTATTAAAACATCCAAATTTTTTTCTTCCTTTATTGATAAATATATTGGATCATATTTTTTTATTTTTTGATCTATTTTTTCTATTCCAAGATCAGATTTATTTACGACTATTA
>CACACV010000043.1 GCA_902531025.1 uncultured Pelagibacteraceae bacterium
TTTAGTTAGAGGAACTACGTCTCATAAAATTGTTAAAATGCTATATAATGCAGGAGCTAAAGAAGTTCACGTTAGAATTGCTAGTCCTGAAATTAAATTTCCAGACTTTTACGGTGTGGATATGCCTACTAAAAAAGAACTTTTAGCTGCAAATAATTCTGTAAAAGAAATATGTAATTTTATAAATGCAAAGTCTTTGAAATATTTAAGCATTGATGGTCTTTATAAAGCAATGGGTTTTGATAAAAGAAATAATATATATCCACAATTGACAGATCATTATTTTACTGGAGAATATCCTGTAAAAATAATTGATGAGCTAGGAGAGGAAAAAGTTACACAACTTTCACTTTTAAGTACAGCTTCGAATAATTAAAATGAAAAAAGTCAGTTTTACAGAAATGAAACAGGGAACAAAAGAAGACTATCTTCTTTTGGAGAAACATGAAAAAGATTTCGAAAGAGAAACAGCTGATAGAATTTTAAAATATATGGCAAGTCTTAATAGTACTCTTGAAGGATATCAAGTATCGAGATTAGAGCATTCATTGCAGACAGCAACAAGAGCTTTTCGAAATGGTGAAAGTGAAGAAATTGTTGTTGCAGCTTTATTGCATGATATCGGAGATGAACTTGCGCCAATGAATCATTCGCAGTATGCAGCAGCAGTGCTAAGACCTTATGTTTCTAAAAAAACTCATTGGATTATTGAAAAACATGGTTTATTCCAAACATACTACTCTGCTGAACATCTGGGAGGTAATAAAAATGAAAGAGAAAAATATAAAGATCACGAATATTATCAAGCTACAATAGATTTTTGTGAAAAATATGATCAATCATCATTTGATCCAAATTATAAATCAATGACTCTAAAAGAATTTGAGCCAATGGTAAGAAATATTTTTGCAAGAAAACCTTTCTATCATCATTAAATTTTTGTTGTATAATTAGTCATGGCAAATCTTCTTAAAAAAGAAAAAAGTCCTTACCTTAAGCAACATGAAAATAATCCTGTTGATTGGTATGCTTGGAATAAAGAAACATTGCTTAAAGCAAAAACTGAAAAAAAACCAATATTTTTAAGTGTAGGTTATGCAAGTTGTCATTGGTGTCATGTTATGGCTCACGAAAGCTTTGAAGATCAGGACACTTCAAAACTAATGAATGAGAAGTTTATAAATATAAAAGTTGATCGTGAGGAAAGACCAGATTTAGATTATGTTTTTCAAAGAAGTCTTTCTATACTTACTGGTACTCAAGGAGGCTGGCCGCTATCTATGTTTTTAGATGAAAATGGAGTTCCGTTTACAGGAGGTACATATTTTCCTCCAAAAGAAATGCAAGGTCGTCCTGATTTTAAAAAAGTACTAAATAATGTTTCTTCTGTTTATAAAGAAAATAGAGAAAAAATAATTTCTCAAGCTCCTCAAATGCAGGATATCTTTTCCAAAATTAACCAAAGATCTGCAGTATTAAGTCAGCCACTAGAACCTTTTGTTGAAAAAATTATTACTTATTTAGATGAAGAATATGGAAGTTTTAAAGGTGCTCCAAAATTTCCTCAGTTTTATATGTTTGATGCAATCTTTTACTTCTATTTAAAATCAAATAATCAAAAATACTTAACTCCTGTAGAAACATTGCTTACTAATATTTCATCAAAGGGTGTATATGACCAATTAGAAGGTGGTATTGCTAGATACGCTGTTGATGAAAAATGGATAATCCCCCACTTTGAGAAAATGCTATATGATAATATTCAATATATAAATCTACTAACTAAATTTTACCAAAAAACTAAAAAAGAATATTTTAAAAATAAACTAATTCAGACAATAAACTTCATTAATAAGGAATTTAAAAACCAAGAAAAATTATATGGATCTGCTTATGATGCAGATAGCGAAGGAATAGAAGGTAAATATTATGTTTGGTCTTATGAAGAGTTAAAACAACTCTTAAAAGATGATTTTACTTTATTTGAAAAAAAATATGAGATTTCAAACACAGGAAATTTCGAAGGAAAAAATATATTAGTTGAAACAAAAAATAAATTAAGCGAAGAAGAGCGAAATAAAATTAAAAAAATAGAAGAAGCACTCATTCAAGAAAGAAATAAAAGAGTTAAACCTTTTTTTGATGATAAGTCACAGACCGATTTGAATGCGTTTATTTTAGATACATTAATAAGTGCTTCGATAGTTTTAGAAGATGATAATTTAAAAAATAAAGCTTTAGAAACTATAAAAATATTAAATAAAAAATTATCTAATAAGATTTATCATTGCTATGATTCTAGTGAAATAGATGTTTTTTTAGAAGATTACGTTTACTATGCAATGTTGTTGATAACTTTATACGAAGTTGATGGTGACGAAAAAGCTCTTGAGAAATCAACAACTATAATGAAAGAAATTTGGGATTTATTTTATAATAAAGATACTCAATTATTACAAAAAAATATAATTCAAAAAAATGATCTTTTTGTTAGTCCTGTAGATCTAAATGATAGCAACATTCCAAATGGAAATAGTATTTATTTAAATTTATGTAATAAGCTTTATACAATAACAAATGATAAATTTTGGATGGAGAAAGTAAATATTTTAAAAAAATCTTTTCACCAAGTTCTTAATTCGTTTTATTCTCAGATGTTTAGTTTTATTAAAACTTTAGATTTATGCGATGATAGTGTTTCATTTACTTTTTTTGGAAAAAGAGATTCATTTGAAGTAATAAAAAAAGATTTACAAAAAAACTTTTTAGGAAGAGCAACTTTTGTTTATAAAAATAGTGAAGAAATAAATGGAAATGTTGTGGTCTGTAAAAATCAAAGGTGTTCAGAAAAATTGAAAAACTTAGAAGAAATTAATGGCTTTATTAAAAGTATTTTTTAGTGATAAAAAATTCTACTAATCAACAAAAAGGTTCTATTTTAGCGTTTGTGGCGGTAATGTTAATTACCCCTGACTCATTGTTAATTAGACTTTCTAATATAGAAACCTGGGGAATGCTATTTTATAGAGGTGCAATTCCTTTTATAGTTGTTTTGATTGGACTATTAATATTTTATAAAAAAAATTTTTTAAAAGCTTTAATAAATATTGGTTATCCTGGAATATTTTATTTTATTAGTTTTTCTGCGTGTAATATTACATTTATTATATCTATACAAAACACTAATGTAGCTAACACTTTGGTGATGATTGCTTTAGCTCCAATGCTTTCAGCTATATTAGGAGCAATATTCTTAAAAGAGTCACCAGATAAAAAAACATGGTTGGCTATATTAGTTACTTTTGCATCTTGTATATATATTTTTCATGACTCTCTTAAACTCGGTAATCTTTATGGGGATGTATTTGGTCTTATAACCGCATTAGGTTTGGCTTGTAATGCTACACTTGCAAGATATGCTAAGGATAGGGATTTGGTGCCTTCTGCTGTAATTGGTAAATTATGTGTTGCTATCTTTGCATTCTTCTTTGTCGAAAACTTTGAATTATTAGGAAGAGATTTATTTTATATACCATTGATGTGTGTAATGTGTGTAGCTATACCATTTGTTTTGGTGACTATAGCACCAAGATTTATAACTGGTGCAGAAGTCAATTTATTTTTTTTACTAGAAACTATACTTGGACCTATATGGGTTTGGCTTGTAATTAAAGAGCAACCTAGTCTAGAAACAATAGTAGGTGGATCAGTAATCATATTGACAATCGCAATACATTCTTTCTTGGCCTTAAAAAAAACATAATAGAAAACTAACTACTTGCTTTTTTAAACAAAAGGCATACTCACGCAGAAATGGGAAAACTTATAAAAAATTCTTGGGCTCTTTTTCTTGGCTATGGTATTCTGATAATAGCACACGGTCTTCAAGGTAATTTATTAGGTTTAAGAGCTGTATTAGAAAATTTCAGCATCATAGCAACTGGATCTTTGATGTCTGGATATTTTATTGGCTATTTTGTTGGTGCAAATGTTGTTCCAAATTTAGTAAGTAAAGTTGGTCATATTAGAGTTTTTGCTGCTTTTGCTTCAACAGCATCTTTAAGTATTTTACTCCACTCAGTTATTGTAGATCCATATGTTTGGATATTTGGAAGATTTATAACTGGTTTTAGCATCATAAGTATATTTGTAGTTGTTGAAAGTTGGTTAAATGATAGAGCAACAAACAGAACTCGAGGAAAAGTTTTATCAATTTACATGATTATAACATTTGTTGGAATTGGTTCAGGAACTCTTCTTTTAAATTTTAACAATCCTACAAATTACGAACCATTTATTTTAGTTTCTTTATTACTGTCTATTGCATTAGTACCTATACTTCTTACAAAACGTAAGCCACCAATATTTAAAAAAACATCCCGAATAAATATAAAAGAACTATATAAAATTTCTCCTCTTGGAACATTTAGTATGTTTTGTGTCGGATTTATTCATCCAGCAATATTTACAATGGGAGCGGTTTATGGTGCTTTAATGAATTTTTCTATTTTAGAAATCTCATTATATTTGTTTCTAATAACGTTTTCTGGAGCTTTGTTCCAGTGGCCAATTGGATACTTGTCCGATCGTTTTGATAGAAGAATTATATTAACAATAACAGCTTTTTTGGGTTCAATATTAACAATTTTATGTTTTTTTTCAATTTCAACTTCGCCAGACTTTATAAATTTATCTACTGATTGGAGAAATGTTTTACAACATATTTCTAATCATAGATTTTTATTTTATATTTTCATAAGCCTTTATGCTGGAATGTCTTTACCATTGTTTTCACTTAATCTTGCATACGTAAACGATTTTTTACCTAAGGAAAAATTTGTATCTGCAGGAGCAGGTATGCAAATTATATTTGGTATAAGTGCCATGATTGCACCTTTTGTATGTTCATTTTTTATGAAATATTTTGGTCCTAACGGTATATTTATTTTTTTATTTATTTTTCAAACTTTAATAGGTGTATTTGGAATTTATAGAATGACCAGAAGATCTACGGAAGAAAATCCTGATAATACGTTTACACCAATGCCAAGAAATATTACTCCACTTGGTATAGAGTTAGATCCTGATACCGGTGTAGATTTAACTAATAAAGAAAATAAAGTTTAATTCGCATCAAGAACTGCGTGTAAAAATTGCTTTGTTCTTTCATTTTGTGGATTGCCAAATAATTTTTCAGGTGGCCCTTGTTCAAATATTTTACCTTCGTTAAAAAAACATACTCTATCTGAAATTTCCCTTGCAAAACCCATTTGATGAGTAACCATTATCATTGTAAGACTATGTTCTTTATTTAAAGATCTAATTACATTTAAAACCTCACCTACTACCTCTGGATCTAAAGCAGAAGTAATTTCATCTAAAAGCATAACTTTTGGTCTCATAGCTAAAGCTCTTGCTATTGCCACTCTTTGCTGTTGTCCACCAGATAATCTTGAAGGGTGTTGATCTTTTTTATCTGTAAGGCCCACTAATTCTAAAAGCTCTAATGCTCTTTCTTCTGCTTCCTCTTTTTTCATACCCAAGACTTCAACTGGAGCTTCGATACAGTTTTGAAGTGCGGTCATGTGAGGAAATAGATTAAATTGTTGAAAAACCATTCCGATTTTTGATCGTCTCTCTCTTAAATATTTTTCATTAGCCTCAATCTGTTTTCCATTTTCATTCATGTGAGTTAATGTTTCACCATCTAAATGAATAACTCCTCCATTAATTTTTTCTAATGTCATTAAAACTCTCAATACCGTAGTTTTGCCCGAACCAGATGGCCCAATTATTGATACCATTTCATTTTTTTTTATATCTAAATTGAGTTTATCTAAAACTACTAGATCACCGTATTGTTTGGTTACTTCTTCAAATTTTACAATTGTTTCTTCTGAGTTTTTATTTTTCATAATCAAACGTCATTACTGTTTTATTTTTCCCTGTGCAACGTTTACAGTTTTTTCTAACCTTCTAACCCACATAGCTGCTGGAACAGAAAGAATTAAAAATATTATACCAACCATAGTGTAAGGTTCCAAATATCTATAGTTATAACCTCCAACTGCTGTAGCAGCATGGAATAATTCAGCGACACCTATTGTTGATAAAAGCGGTGTATCTTTAAAAATTCCTACTAAATAATTTCCCATACCTGGAATTGCTATAGGAAAAGCCTGAGGCAAAACAATTCTTCTATAAGTGTAAGCTGTTGAAAAGTTAAGCGCTCTACAAGCTTCCCATTGAGTTTTTGAAACACCTTCCAAAGCTCCTCTATAAACTTCAGAGAGATAGGTTCCAAAATGAAGGCCGATTGTAATCATTCCGCACAGCCAAGCTGATAAAGTTATTCCAAATTGAGGTAAAACAAAATAAACAAAAAATAACTGTATCAAGAGTGGAGTTGAACGGATAAATTCTACTATCTCTCTATTAATAAAGTTAATAATTTTAGATGGTGTTCTTTGTCCTAGTAAAAAAAATAATCCTACTACTAGAGCTATTACATAACCAACGCCTGCTGCAATTATAGTATTTAGAGTTGCCCATAACATATTTGGTAAAATCTCATATGCAAAATCCCATCTAAATCCCATTTCCATATTATTAAACCTTCTCTCTTCCAACTTTTCTAGCAGCTAAAACTTCTAGCCACCTTAGAAATGGTACTAAAGCAAATCTAGCCATGAAATAATAAATTAACAAGGCTG
>CACACV010000044.1 GCA_902531025.1 uncultured Pelagibacteraceae bacterium
GTAAAGACAATTTAATAAATAATTTTATTGTTATATCAGATAAAAAAGATTCAAAAGGTCTTGTTAAGCTAGGCAATGAAAGAGTTATTGAAGCACGACTAAATGATGCTGAATTTTTTTGGAAAAAAAATAGAGCACAAAACTTGGTAAAACAAGTTTCAAAATTAAAAAATATTAATTATTTTAAAGGGCTAGGAACTTATTTTGATAAAGTTCAAAGAATAAGAAAGTTATGCGGAATAATTTCTGACGAAATGCTAATTAGCAAAGAAAAAATAGAAATAGCATCATCTATTTGCAAAGTAGATCTTATGTCTGATTTGGTAGGTGAATTCCCTGAATTACAAGGAATTATGGGTGGTTATTTTGCTGAGGCACAAGGTTTCGATAAGGAAATAAGCTTAGCAGTATCAGAACACTATTTGCCAATTGGCATGGATAGCGTGACTCCAAAAAAACCTTATAGCGTAGCTTTGTCTATAAGTGATAAACTAGATTCATTAGTGGGATTTTTTGGAATAAATTTAAAACCATCAAGTTCTAAGGATCCTTATGCATTAAGGAGAATGGCAATTAGCCTTGTGAGGTTGATTGTTGAAAATAATAGCACTCTTAAGCTTAGGGATTTGATTAATTATTCATGCATGCTTTACAAAGGTCAAGGTTTTGATTTTGAATCAAAAATATTACAAAAAGAATTAAGTGAATTTATTTTAGAGCGATTGAAAAACTATTTAAGAGATAAACAAGTTAGAAATGATATCATTGAAAGCTCTACAAATATTTATAATGTTGATGATATATTAAAGATTTTTAAAAAATCTTTAGCTTTAAATAAAAATATAAAAAAAGAATTTAGCCAAAATGTTATTTCAATATACAAGCGATCTTCAAAAATTTTATATAGTGAAAAAGAAAATTATTTGGAAATTTTGGGTTCAGCCGACCCTGGTCTTTTCAAAAATGACTTTGAAAAAAATCTTTATAAAAGAATTCATGATATAAGGAAGTATTTTTCAAGTGTAGGCAAAACAGAAAATTACGATGAAAGCTTAAAAACATTGTCATTGGCAAAAAATGAGATCGATGCTTTTTTTGATAATGTAATTGTAAATGATAATGATCCTTCAATTAAAAAGAACAGGCTGGAGCTTTTAAAAATGTTATGTAAAAGCTTTGAAAATTATTTTAATTTTTCAAAAATTGAAGCTTAAATGAAAAAATTCGTTTTTAATTTTAATTCGAAGGATTCTTCAAAATTAAAAAATTCAGAAAATATATTAGGTGGAAAAGGTGCAAACCTGGCAGAAATGGGCAAATTAGGTTTGCCTGTGCCACCAGGATTTACTATTTCAACAGAAGTATGTGAATTATTTTATAAAAATAAAAAAAAATTAAATCCTAAAATTATAAAGCAAATAAATTCTGAACTTAAAAACATAGAAAAAAAATCAAAAAAAAAATTTGGTGATTTAAAAAATCCTTTACTTGTATCTGTTAGATCTGGTGCTAGAGTTTCAATGCCTGGAATGATGGATACTATTTTAAACCTTGGTCTTAATGACAAAACAGTAATAGCCTTATCAAAGATAACATTAAATATTAGATTTGCAAAAGATAGTTATAGAAGATTTATTCAGATGTACTCCAATGTAGTTTTGAATATAGAAAATTATCATTTTGAGGAATTAATTGAAAATTATAAATTAACTAAAGGTGTTTTATTGGATACCGAACTTGATGAAAATGACTGGGATGGATTAATTAAGGATTTTAAAAATGTAGTTAGAGAAAAAACAAAAAAAGAATTCCCACAGGATGTTAAACAACAGCTTATAGGTGCAATTAGTGCAGTATTTTTATCTTGGGAAAGTCATAGAGCAAAAGTTTATAGAAAGTTAAATCAAATACCATCCAATTGGGGTACAGCAGTAAATGTTCAGTCAATGGTATTTGGTAATATGGGAAACAATAGTGCAACAGGCGTAGTATTTACAAGAAATCCATCAGATGGAAGTAATGAAATATTTGGAGAATACTTAATTAATTCCCAAGGAGAAGATGTTGTTGCGGGCACAAGAACCCCTCAACATATAACAAAAAAGGCTAGATCAGATGCGAAGGAAAAATTACTTTCAATGGAAGAGACTATGCCTTCGATTTATAGAGATTTAAAAAAAATATTATTCAAATTAGAGAAACATTATAAAGACATGCAAGATGTTGAGTTTACAGTAGAAAAAAAAAAACTATGGATGTTACAAACAAGATCAGGAAAAAGAACGGCAAAATCTGCAATTAAAATAGCTACAGACATGGTTAAAGAAAATTTAATTACAAAAAAAGAAGCAGTTTTAAGAATTGAACCAAATTCTTTAGACTCTTTACTTCACCCAACTTTGAATGAGAAAATTAATATTGAGGTAATAGCAAAAGGTTTACCCGCGTCCCCTGGAGCTGCTAGTGGAAAAGTTGTTTTTTCCTCAGATGAAGCTCAGAGACTTAATGACATGATGCAAAATACAATTTTAGTTAGAGTCGAAACATCCCCAGAAGATATTCATGGTATGCATGCAGCAAAAGGAATTTTAACCGCAAGAGGTGGAATGACTAGCCATGCTGCGGTAGTTGCAAGAGGAATGGGACGTCCCTGTGTTTCTGGTTCAAGCGAAATAGAAATTGATTATGAAAATAACTTATTTAAAGCTAATGGTTATGAAATTAAGGAAGGAGATTTGATAACAATCGATGGCTCGACTGGTAGAATTATTTTAGGAGAGGTAAAAACTGTTAAACCTGAAATCTCAGGAGATTTTTCTAAATTGATGAGTTGGGCAGACAGTTTTAGAAAATTAAAAATTAGAACAAATTCTGAAACACCATTAGATAGTAAAATAGCAAGAGATTTTGGAGCAGAAGGAATTGGTTTATGTAGAACTGAACATATGTTCTTTGACGAAGATAGAATTTTGTCTGTTAGGGAAATGATACTTTCAAAATCAAAAGAAGACCGAGCTAAAGCTTTGGAAAAATTGCTGCCCCATCAAAAAAATGATTTTATAGAAATATTTAAAATTATGAATGGACTTCCAGTTACAGTAAGACTTTTAGACCCACCATTGCATGAATTTTTACCTAAAAGTGCTTCAGAAATTAATGTTATTTCAAAATCTTTAAATTTATCAATCAAAGAAATTGAAGGAAGAATCGAAGAACAACACGAACAAAATCCTATGTTAGGTCATAGAGGATGTAGACTAGGTATTTCTTTTCCAGAAATTTACGAAATGCAAATTAGAGCAATATTCGAAGCTCTAGTTGAATGTAAAAAAAGAAAAATTAAATCAACTATGCCTGAAATAATGATACCGCTTGTATCCACTGAAGCTGAAATAAAAATAATGAAAAATCTTGTAATCACTGTTGCCAGGAAAGTACAAAATGAAAATAAAACTAAAATTAAATTTTTAGTGGGCACAATGATTGAACTTCCAAGAGCTGCGATAAAAGCAAGAGATATTGCAAAATATGCAGAATTTTTTAGTTTTGGAACTAACGATTTGACACAAACTACATTTGGAATTAGCAGAGATGATAGTGGCAAATTTTTAAATGATTATATTGAAAATAAGATTTTTGATATTGATCCTTTTATCTCAATAGATGATGGAGTTGGTGATTTAATTGAAATAGCTGTGAATAAAGGAAAAAAACAAAATAAAAAAATTAAACTTGGAATTTGCGGAGAACATGGAGGTGATCCAAAAAGTATAGAATTTTGTTCTAAAGTTGGATTAGATTATGTTTCTTGTTCACCTTATAGAGTACCTGTTGCACGTTTAGCAGCAGCTCAAGCTCAATTAAAAAAATACCAAAGAGGATTTTAAAAATCTTTTTTAAATCTCCATCTTTAAGTCTAAAGAATTGATATTATGTGTTAATGCACCAATAGATATTCTATCCACGCCAGTTTTAGCAATTTTCCTTACATTATTTAAAGTAACACCACCTGATGCTTCAGTTTCGTAAAGTTTTTTAGCTAGTTTAACACCCGTTTTGAGATTTTTAGAGCTCATATTGTCAAATAAAATTCTATCAAATTTCAAACCATTAATTTTTTTAAGTTGTTTTAAGTTATCAACTTCAACCGTAATTTTTTTACCTTTTTTTGATTTAATTGCTTTTTTTATAATCTCTTCAAATTTTTTTGATGTAGCAATATGATTATCTTTAATTAAAAATTCATCGCTTAAATTAAACCTGTGATTTGTTCCACCTCCTAATTTTACTGCATATTTTTGAATAACTCTTAAATTTGGAATAGTTTTTCTAGTGCAACAAATTTTTGTTTTTTTTCCAGTTTTTTTTACAAATTGGTTTGTTTTTGTTGCAATTCCCGAAATATGGGAGACAAAATTAAGAGCCACTCTTTCACCCATAAGTATATTTTTAGCTTTACCCACTATTACTGCAACGATTGATCCTTTATTTACTGGAGATCCCTCTTTCTTTTTTGGAATAAATTTAATTTTTTTATCTAATAAATTAAAAGTTTGTTTAGCAAATTCCAATCCTCCTATTATTCCTCTTTCGTTGCAAATTAATTTAATTTTTCTAATAGAATTATTATCTAATAAATTTGATGTTATGTCTCCCGATGGATAAAGATCTTCAGCTAAAGCTAATTTGCAATTGTTTCTTATAAAATTTTTACTTAATTGAATTTTTGACACAGATTTTATCTGCCTATCTCTGCCATTCTTTCTACAGATTTTCTAGCTTTTTCAATTGTTTCTTTATCCATTATTAATTCGTTTGTTTCATTTTCTAAACAATCTAATATTTTTGGAAGTGTGATTTTTTTCATGTGAGGACATAAATTACATGGTCGAATAAATTCTACATTTGGATTATCGATTTGAACATTATCGCTCATCGAACATTCTGTTACCATCATTACTTTTTCTGGCTGATTATCTCTTACATACTTAATCATCCCACTTGTAGATCCTGCAAAATCACTAGCCTTTATAACATCTGGTGGGCACTCAGGATGAGCAATTATCTTTATGCCGGGATTATTTTTTCTAATTTCATTAATTTCTTCATCTTTAAATTGCTCGTGAACTTCACATGTTCCTTTCCATGAAATAATTTCAACATCTGTTTGTGAAGCAACATATTTTGCTAAAAAATCATCTGGTAAAAAAATAACTTTTTTTACTCCTAAAGATTGCACAATTTTTACAGCATTAGCTGAAGTGCAACAAACATCAGTTTCTGCCTTTACATCAGCAGATGTATTAACATATGAAACAACAGGAACTCCTGGATATTTCTTTTTTAAGTTTCTTACATCTTCACCTGTAATTGATGCCGATAAAGAACAACCGGCGTTCATATCTGGTAGTAAAACTTTTTTTTCAGGGCTCATAAGTTTTGCTGTTTCAGCCATAAAATGAACTCCACACATAACAATTATATCTGCTTTAGTTTTTGCAGCTTCTACTGCTAGCGCAAGCGAGTCAGCAGAGAAATCAGAAATTCCATGGTAAATTTCAGGTGTTTGATAATTGTGAGCAAGTATTACTGCGTTCTTTTCTTTTTTTAATTTATTTATTTTATGAATATATGGAGCATGAATTGACCATTCAATCTCAGGAATAGTTCCAGAGACCTTTTGATATATTTGGTCTGTAGCACTTTTTACTTCAGCATTAAATTCCATGGTCAAAACTTATCAACTTGAATAAGAATTGTCATTCATTTAATCTGACGCATGAATTGCGGCCATGCTGAAATTGGTAGACAGGCACGGTTGAGGGCCGTGTGGGCTTAGCCCATGAGGGTTCGAATCTCTCTGGCCGCACCAACTATTTATTGCGACCGAAATATCATTATAAATTTATCAAAAAACGTGTACTTTAGTTGAGTGAGAAGAAGAATACTTAAAATTATTGGTACATCTTTTATTTCATTTTTTTTATTACCTTTTAAATTTGTTAACTCAAAAAATGTAAAGATTATTAACAAAAATCTAACCGATAAGCAAAAACATATATTATTTAATGAGGGAACTGAGCGACCTTTTACCAGTTCTTTATTATATGAAAAAAGAAAAGGTTTTTACCATTGTGCGAATTGTGATGCTAAATTATTTAGCTCAGAATC
>CACACV010000045.1 GCA_902531025.1 uncultured Pelagibacteraceae bacterium
CCAAATAAACCATTAGTCATTGCGGCTATAGCTTGAACTCCACCTAAATTCATAATTACATCAGCCCCACATAAGTCAGCAGTATAAACAATTGAAGGATGAACACCGACATTAGGCTTAGGAGAGCTACATACAATTATATTTTTTACACCCGCAACTTTTGCAGTAGTTACACTCATTACTGCTGATGCTATATGAGCATATCTTCCTGCAGGAACATAACATCCTGCAGTATTAACCGGAATTAATTTTTGCCCTGCATACAAACCTTCTGACAATTCAACTTCAAAATCTTGACCATAATTTTTTAGTTGAGCTTCAGCAAATCTTCTAACTCTATCATGAGAAAATTGAATATCATCTTTTGTTTTTTGATCTAAATTATTTTTAATTTCATCAATTTTTTCTTTTGAGACAATTACATCTCCTTCATATTTATCAAATTTTTTTGAAAGTTCTTTACAACCATCTTCTTTTGTTTTTTCAATTTCTTTAAGTATATTTTCAACAACCTCTCTTGTTTTAGTATCATCGGTAGAAGAAGTTTTGGGTGATTTTTTTAAATATTCAATTGTCATTTATTTTTAATCTGTTGTTAAAGTATTTAAATATTATTTTATTCTCAATATCTAATTAATCAAGGGCAACCACAGAGGCAGCTATCGACGCTAATCTAGCAGTAGCATCATCCGACCTACTTGTTATAACTATTGGGACTTTGCCACCTACTACAACACCTGCTGCGCATGCGCCCATAAAATAGATCATCATCTTAACTAACGCATTTCCAGTTTCTACATTTGGTACAAGTAAAACATCTGCTTCTCCAGCCACATCATTTTTTATTCCCTTAATACCAGCTGATTTTTTTGAAATACTATTATCAAACGCCAAAGGTCCAAAAATATCAGCATTAAAAAACTCTTTTCTTGCAAGTTCTGTAATTTCTTTAGCATCAATCGAACTTTGCATGCTATCCAAGACCTCTTCTGTAGCAGATAGCACTGAAACTTTTGGTCTTGGAATATTTATTCTGTGACAAAAATCTATTGCATTTCTAAGTATATGCATTTTTGTTTTTACAGTTGGGTTAACATTTAGAGCTCCATCTGTAATTATTAATGGCTTATCATCTTTTTCTAAAGTCATATGCCAAATATGGCTTAGTCTAGTTTTTCCAATTAAATTGTAATCCCTTTTAAAAACTTCTTTCATCAAAATATCTGTATGAATATGACCTTTTATAATTATTTTAACTTTATCATCAGCAGCTAACTGTGTAGCAACTTTTGCGGTTTCATTTTCTATTGTCTCATTAATTATCTCAAAATTTGATAAATCAAACTTAAGTTCTTCTGCGCATTTTTTTATTTCATTTTCATCTCCAATAAATACTGGTATAATTAAGCTTTCCTTCATAGCATCTATCGCTGAGAGCATTGGTAATTTTTTTCCAGCATTTACAATTGCAGCTTTAACACCTTTTTTCTTATGAGCGGTGTTTAGCAGGTTTATAGGACAAACAGTTGATTTATCTGAAAGCATTAAATTTTTTTATAAGATCTAATATTTATAATAATTATAAATTGCAACTTATTTTTAATGATAATTTTAATAAATAGTTTATTTTAAAATTTATAAATTACAGAATTTCAAATGGAAATTGTAACAAAGATCGCACCAATAGCTTTAGCTTTAATAATGCTTGGCCTAGGTCTTGGATTATCAACAAAGGATTTTTTGAGAGTATTAAAAAATCCTAAAGATTTTACAATAGGACTTACTTGCCAACTAATTTTATTACCAATTGTTGCTTATATATTAGTTACAATTTTTAATACTCCAATTGAAATCGCGATTGGAGTTATGATTATTGCGGCTGCACCAGGAGGAGTAACATCAAATGTAATGACTAAATTTGCAAAAGGAGATGTTGCTTTATCTATAACATTAACTGCAGTGATAAGTTTAATAAGCATAATATCGGTACCTTTTATTATTTTTAAATCAGCTCATTTTTTAGGAGCTTCAAACATATACCAAGAAGTAACGTTAACAGGTATTGCTTTAAAAATGGCAGGTGTAATTACTGTGCCAGTCATACTTGGAATGATTATTAGAAAGTTTTTTGAAAATTTTATATCTTTAAATATAAAATTTGTTGAAAAAATAACCGGATTATTGTTCTTGGTAGTTTTTGCAGCTATATGGATAGAAGAAAGAGAAAATATTTTATCTTATCTGTCTCAATCTGGAATAATTATTTTAACTCTTAACATTACAATGATGTTAATTGCTTATTTTATTGCAAGAAGTTTTGCCACTGGAGTACCGCAAATTAAATGTATTGCTTTGGAGTGTGGTTTACAAAATGGTACTTTAGCAGTTTTTGTTGCTACCCAAATATTTGACAAAATTATTTATATTATTCCAACAGCATCATATGCTCTTATTATGTATATAACTGGTTTTATATTCATGTATATTTTGAGAAATTCAAATTAGTACTAAAAAGTTGTTTTTTAACATCAAAGGACCAATATAAGCTTATTGAATTTATAAAATACCTTCCTAGCGATTTGAATAATTGTGAAAATAAATAATTTATACTATTATATTTTTATTAAATAATTATGAGCACAGAAATATTAACAAAAGAAAATTTAAAAAATCCAAATTTAAACTTAAAAGAATCAAGTAAAAATGATTCTAAATCTCAATATTCAAACTTAGAACATAACAATATACAGAAGAATATTTTAGATAAAAATAAAAAAAAAATTTGTATTAATATATTAAATAAAAATTTGAGAAAAAAAGTAGTCAAAAAAAAATATGAAAAAAGAATTTTTCTAGGCGTAATTATTTCAGGAATAGTAGCTTTATTCTACGTTTCTACTTAGCAAAAAATTTAATTAAGATATTAGTGAATCTATATCTTTTTTTACGTCTTCAGATATGTGAATATTTTTATTATAATTTTTTTTATATCTTCTAAATTTGTTTTGACCTGGATATAGTATTTCTTTTATTCCTTTAATTTTAGGTAATTTTTTAATTCTTTTAATATTTTCTTTTATCCTTTCACTATAATTTCCTACAAATATATTTGATTTCATTACAATAAAAAGATGCCCAATATTTTGTGGACCACTAAAGTCATCAAAAGGATCTTTTACTTTTCCTCCATGGTTTCCACCAGTAAATACTCCGCTTAAAATATCTACCATCCAGGCAAATCCCGAACCTCTAAAACTTGCAATCGGAAGCTGAACTCCTCTTAACGCTTTTTTTGCATCAGTAGTTGGATTGCCAAATTTGTCTAAGGCTACACCTGGAGGGATTTTTTTTCCTGTTCTTGCGGCAAATCTTATTTTACCTCTATTAATCATTGAAACTGAACTATCTAATATAAATGGAATTTTTGAATCAGTCGGTGTTCCAAAACAAATTGGATTTGTACCGAATAAAGTTTTTAATGCCCCATGAGGTGCAATTGCTGGTGGAGCATTAGTAAAAACAAGAGTTGTAAGATTTTTTTTTACTGCTTGTTCTGCATAATAACCAGACAAGCCATAGTGACCACTATTTTTAATTCCAACTAAACCAAAACCAGTTTTTTTTGCATTTTTTATTGCTTCTTTCATCCCAATATCTGCAGCTATAAAACCAATACTATTTTTAGCATCAATATGAGTAATTGATTGAGAAATTTTTTTAATTTTTATTTTAGGTTTTGGATTTATTAAGTTTTTTTTTATTCGTTCACAGTACATTTTTAATCTTGATAATCCATGAGAAGGAGCACCAACTAACTCTGCGTTTACTAAAGCGGCAGCGCATATAATCGCATGGTTTTTATTTAGACCATGATTGATAAAAATTTTAGTAACTAATTTTGTTAATTTATTTTTTTTCATTTAAAAATAATTGATAATTTCATAATTTATTTTTAATCAAAGAAACTTTAAAATTTGTTAAATATTTGCTCTATGCATGACTTATAAGTCCATTCTGACATTTTTTTGTTAATTTAACTATACCAGTAGATTTATTTATTTTATTAAAATTTTTGGGAGCAGTTATTTAATCTTTTTTATTAGATATCTTAATTGAATAAATATTATTAGCAGTTGCATGATTGCTGCTTTTAAATTTTTGATCATCTGTAGGATTTGAGCGCTTAATTATCTATGGAAGATCTTCTTACAAATGTTATTTTATTTGAAATTATAATGAGTTTTTAAATATAAATAAAATAATACAACCTGAACGTTATATTTTTTAAATAATAAATTTAAATTTAAATCTGATTACTTTTCATTATTTATATGTTAACAATATGTCGCAGTGAGCATTCAAGATGGATAAACTTTATTCATTAAAAAATAATTTTAATTCGGTTGTAAAGATTTTTCTTCTTACAACTTTTATCTCTTTGCTTTTAATTTCATTCTCAGAGGCGGCAAAAAAAAAAGATGAAGAAGAGAAAGATTGTATTTATTGTAAAAAATATGAAAAATTAAGTGATTGGCCTGAGGATGAAAGACCAGAAGCTTTTATTTACGAAGAAATAAATTATCCAGAAGGAATGTTTTCTAAGCAAAGAAAAACTAGCAAATTAAGGCAAGAAGAAGCGGGAAAAAAGGTTTATGCAAGATTTGTTAAAGGAAAAAGTTCACTAAATAAATATCAGCATCACATGATAAGAGACATGGCTTATTTTGAAGCTTTGTATAATGAAATGCTTAATGATCCAAAAGCAAGTGTTGAAACCTTAGAAGGACTTAAAAAGGGAAGAGAAGCAATGAGAATGAGTCTTCAGATTTCAGCAAAAGCTAAAGCATCCGAGGCAGTATTAAAATTCTGGGCTACAGGAAAAATGTTAACTATTGCTCACAAAAAAAATAAAAAAAAAAGAAAGAAAAAACAAAAAGTTGATCCAGAGATTGCCGAAAGAGCAGCTGTTCTAGCTAATATGAAAAAGCAAATAGCTACAGCAAAGGTAAACGCTCAAAGAGCAGCAACAATAAAAGCGCAAGAGAAAATAGAGGAAGCTAATTGATGATTAAAATAATAATTAAAAGTATTTTAATTCTTTTTTTGATTTCTAACTTTTCAGTGAAAGCAAATGATATAGCTGCGATGGGTGGAATATCTGATGCAGCAGGGGGAGCAGCACAAGCTGCAGCAGATCAATTATCTTCTGATGCAGGAAAAGTCGCTCAAAATATAGCTGGAGCTACTGAAGCTTTAGGACAAGCAAAATCTGAAATTGGAAAAGCTCTAGATGCATCAATATCACAAGCAGAAACAGCAATGAAATTTGCTCAAGAAAGTTTAGCAAAAGGAGATATAACTGGAGCTGTACAGGCAATGACATTAGTTGAAGGTGTAGCCGATATGGCTTTGGATGCTGTACCTGAACCAACATCATTGGATATGTCAGGAATAGATTTTGGAAAAGAATTTTCACCAGATGAAATGGCTGCTTTATCAAGTATAGCAGGACAAATGGGAGCTGGAAAAGTTGTTGCCATGCAGAAATTAGCTGGAACAATGAGCGCAGTTCAAGGCGCTGGATTAGATGCGAAAGGAATGATGGAAGCTTTAGATGCTAATGGTGTTGGAATTGGAACAGCAATGACAGGACTAGCTAGTGCTGGGATGGTGAATATGGAGTCAGTTGTTGGAGGAACTTCTTTTAATATGGAGTCATTTGATGCAGGAAATTTTGCATCTATGAATGTTGCAGAAATGGGTATGAATCCAGCTATGATGGCTGGAGCTTTAGAAGCATTACCAGTTGGAGCGGCTACTGCTGCGTTAGAAACTTTAGCATCAAACCCTGGAGCAATGGGTGAAGTGGGTGCAGCAATGACAGGAGCTATTGCAGCAACTATGAGTGCAAAAGGGATGGGAGAAGAAATGTTAGGTGCTATGGGTGCTACTATGGGCATGAATAACATGGCTGATATGGCGAAAGGCATGGAAGGAATGGCAGGTATGGAGGCAATTGGAAAAGCTATGGGTGGTATGGAAAATATGGC
>CACACV010000046.1 GCA_902531025.1 uncultured Pelagibacteraceae bacterium
TAAAAAAACATTTTTTTTTTCATAAATTTTTTTTGCTAAATGGTATAGTTTTATTTTTTGAAAAATTTTTTTTATTTTACTTATTTTTTTTTTATTATTTTTATATCTTTCAAAAAATTCGTTAATAGAATCTTTATTTTGAAAAAGAAAACTTTCATATTCTACTTTTGATTTACCACTAACATTTCCGCTACTAGAGTACCTAGCAATAAATGAAGAAAATATAGAGTTAACTCTTGATAAAGGATTTCTATACATTGCAAAAAATTTACCATTATGATTTTCGATCTCATCCTTAATAGCGACCCCGTAAAATCCATGAATAGCTCCAAATTGTTTTGTTTCTTGTACATTTTTTTTACATTCAATTAAACCTTTGACAAATTTTTCAGGGGTAAATTCTTCAACATTTTCTTTTGGTTCAAAAGGAGGTATTGTTCTTGTTCCATGCCAACAAACTATTTTGGGGTTCATATTTAGAGCTTTAGAAAGCCAACCAGAAGCTGAATGTCCTTGAGTAGATATATAAAACATAATTTTTTAAATTACCACTTCTTCTGTGGAAGTTGATAAAATTTATCTAATTTAATATTTAATTTTTTGAGCAATGTTTCATGCACATAAAAACTATCAACTTTTAAATTTTTAACAAATATATATTTATTTTGATAAAGAATGGTATTTAATTCTTTTGATGGTCTTTCAATTGTCATTGATAAAAAAATATATTTTTCAAATGGAAAATTCCTCAATACAGCCGTTTCTGCACCTTCTACGTCTAAACTTAAATAATCTATAGTTTTTGGTGCATTATTTTCAACCAAAATTTTTTCTAAAGTTGTGGCTTTAACTCTTTTTATTTTATTTAATTTTTGAGCATTTTCAATAATCTTTTTTCTTTTAGAAATTTTATTGTCGAACTCTTCACCTATTATTCCTCCTATTCCTTTATTATAAATAAATTCAACATACTCTTCAGTATCTGCCACAATCTTATTTAAGCATAAACATCTTCTATTTTTTTTTAAGGTTTGAAAAAAATTGAAGTTTGGTTCAATTGCAATACCTCTCCACAAGTATTTTTTTTCAAGCACATAAGTATTATTTTCTAGTATGCCATCAGTAGAAGCAAGGTCAACAAAAAATCCTTTTTTTTTAAAATTAAATATTTCTTTTAAAATCCATTCATCCTGTGACTTTCCACCAAAGTAAACCTCGAGACCTAGTTTTAATTTAATTTTTTTAAAAAAAAGTAAATATTTGTTTTTTAAATACAACATCTCCCCATAAAATTTAGGATAATTTGTGTACAAATATTTATTAATCATTATAAAAATAGGATTAATTTAGTAAAAATTTTTTTTCTTAAGTTTTTTTTTTATTATTTTTAAGTCTAATAAATTATCTATTTCTAAGCTTTCATCTTCTTTCATTATAAAAGGTGTACTATTTTTAATTGGAATTTTCTTTTTTTTTAGAAAATCTGATAGTTTAAAAATATATATTGCTCCATTTGGTCTATATACTTCGTTAAAATCCTGTCTGTTTGATGTAACTAAATTTTCATTAAAAATTGATTTTATTAATCCGTATTTATTAATCATTAAAGATTTATATATTGAAAATTTAATCTTTGTTACACTAATTAATGATTTTGATTTTTTTTTTATAAATAATTCTATTGCCTTGTTAATATGAAAATATGTTCTTAATGGTGATGTAGGTTGTAAATAAATAATTATTATTTTTTTATCATTGATTTGATTTTTTAATAGCTTTGAAAAGTGATTAACAACATCGTTGGCTACAGAACTATTTGATGCAAATTTTTTTGGTCTTTTTACTTGCAAAATATCATATTTTTTTCCAATTTTTAAAATTTTCTCACTGTCTGAAGAAAGAAATGTTTTATTTATAAATTTTGATTTTTTTGATGCTATTATTGCATATTCAACCAAACTTTTATTTTTTATTTTTTTTAAATTTTTGTTTCTTAGAGAAACAGATCCTACTCTTGCAGGAATCAATGATATAAATACATATTTTTTAAAATAAAAATTAATTTTTTTATCTGACATATTTTTTTTTGATTTGATGTCCTTTTTCTATATTTTGATTGGCTACCTTTCCTAAAAGTTTTTGAAAATCTTTAACTTTAAATTGTCCATTACCTGGTCTTATTGGGAATATATTTTGGGCAGTAAATTTTTCACCTTTTTTAATATTTTTTACAGCTGCAACAGATGCAAAAGCAAAAGCAATAGTTTTTTTTTCTTCTTTAAGAGGTTTTTTTAAACCTTTTTTTGAAATATAAATTATCTTAGCGCCTTGTATCAAATTTTTTAATTCTTTTGGATTCATAGAAGCTTCCATATCAGGTCCTTTACTCGATTTATCTTCTGTAAAATGTTTTTCAATAATACTTGCTCCTAATGCTATAGCGCCTAGAGAAGTATAAATTGTATTGGTGTGATCAGACAGTCCTATAATAGCGTCAGGAAATTTTTTTTTTAATGTTTGCATAGCATCCAATCTTACTAATTCTGGAGGAGTTGGATAAATATTAGTACAATGCAATAATGCAAACGGAATTTTATGTTTTCTTATTATTTTAACTGCTGGTCTTATGGTGTTTATACTGTTCATGCCAGTACTTAAAATAATAGGTTTTTTCTTTTTACAAATGTAATCAACTAAAGGATAATTGTTACATTCTCCAGAACCTATTTTGTACAATGGAACATTGAGTTTATCTAATCTTTCTACTGCTTCTCTTGAAAAAGGGGTGCTAATAAATATTTTTTTTCTATCTCTAATATATTTTGCTAATTTTTTTTCTTGTTCAAAAGTTAAAGAATTTTCTTTAATTATATCATGTATTGATTTCTTTTGATTTGCTGGATAAATAGATTTTGCCTCAACCGACATCTCCTCTTCTGCAATATGAGTTTGATGTTTTATAATCTTAGCGCCAGATTTTATTGCAAGATCAACTAAGTAAATGGCTTTATCTAGCCTGCCTCCATGATTTATTCCAAGCTCTACAATTATAATAGGAGTATAATTATCTCCAACTCGAATATTTTCAATTTTAAAATATTTCATTTTAAATTTAAATTAATCATTTAATCCATCCTTACTAACGGTATGCCTCAGTTTCCATGTTCTGCTATTATCCTTGCCCCAAATATGTGGAGATCTAAATTTATCAATAATTTGAAAAAATCTTTTTTCATCAATAGATACATATTTTAAAAAATCTTTGAAATACTTTTTAGGAAATTCTTCATCGTAAAGATCAACTAATTTTGCACCCTCTTCTCTTGTAATTTTTTCATTCCTGATTTCTTGTGCGGCGTCATAGGTAGCTCTACCAATGCCAAATTTGATCAAAGTAGTAAAATAATGAAACATATCTATTTTATCATCTATACTTGAATATTTGGAGTAAGTGCCTTCTGTCCTTTCATTATTTGCCTGAAAATTTGTATTTTCAACTGCATAATAATAACATTCTTGGGGATCCCACTTTAAGTAATAACCAAGATAATGAACTTCTATTTTTTTTTTTTTAATTATTCTATCGTCAAGAGGCAAATAAGGTTCAAAATCTTTAATATTAAAATTATATTTTTTGATTATATTTTTTATCTGAACACCTCCTAAAAAAATATCTTTTGAATTTTTTACAGAAAAGAATTCTTTTTTCATTTTTTCACTTCTGTTTTCTTTTATATTATTTCCATATTCTGCTTGATTTTCTCCATAAAAAACTAAGGGTATATCAAACTTTGCAGCGATTAATGGTCCGATTATTCTTTGACCAACTATAAAAGGTTGAAATGGATGAAGTAAATTTTCAAAAGATAGTTTTGTTAAAATTCTGTGTAATTTTCCATTTGGAGTAAATAGAATATTATCAAAACCTCCTGAATGTATCCAGCTTTGAAAATTTTTCCAGCCAATATCAGTATATAAATGTGGTGACCAAGTAACAGTCAATGGATTTAAACCATATTTATACTTTAGTATATGAGCGGTGTAAGCACTATCCTTTCCTCCGCTACCAGGTACTACGCAATCATATCCAGACTTTCTTTTAAATCTAGATACTAATTTTTTTAATTTTGTCTCTCTTAATTTCCAATCAATTTTTTTTTTTATTTCATTATATTTGCAAGCCGAACAAATTTTACTTTCATCAAATTGAATAATATTTTTTTTTTCCTTTATAACATTTTTAAATTCAATTGATGAGCTAGGTCTTTGATTAGAAATAACACATTTACTACAAAATTCCACATTGTGTGGTAAACCATAAAAAGTTTTATATTTTTTAGTTTTAGAAATTTTCATTTTAATATCAAATAATTTATATTTTATAATTTTATATCAACAAAGTTTTTTTGACTATCAATCTTCCATATTTTTGAATTTTTTAAAATTGTCAAAAATTTTTTTGAACTATTTCCAATTCCATATAAATTTTTTATTTTATATACTTTTTTATTAGTTCTTAGATTGTAAATGTATTTGAGTATTTTTTTTTGATTAAAGTCTAAATTATTTACAGAACTAATTTTGGCTCTATTTTCCTGTCTTGAACCTAAATTTATTGTTGGAACACCTAAATAGGGAGCCTCCATAATTCCTGAGCTAGAATTTCCAATAATAAAATCACAATTACTTAAGAGAGATAAGTAAAATTCAAATTTCATTGATGGTAAAAACCTAAATTTTTTATTTTTTTTAATTTTTTTGAATGATTTCATGATTATATCTGATCCTAAATCGTTATTTGGTAAAATTACTACATAATTTAATTTTGATAAAATTAAACTTTTTACAACAGTATCAGCATAATATTTTATACTACCGATTTCTGTGCTTACAGGATGTAAAACTAATAATGAAAATTTTCTAAACTTAATACTATATCTTTTTCTTAATTCACTTAAGTTTGGTAATTTCTTTTTTAATAAAATATCAAGATTTGGTGAACCTATGATATATATATTTTCTTTTTTTTCTCCCATTTGAATAAGTCTTTTTTTTGCTATTTGATTACAAACAAAGTGCAAATGGGATAATTTAGAAATTGAATGTCTTAGAAGCTCATCCACTGTGCCCGATATTTCTCCTCCCTCTATGTGTGCAACTCTATAATTATTTAAACTTCCTACTATTGCACATGCCAATGGTTCGATTCTATCTCCATGTACGACAATAAGATCTGGGTTAATTTTTGTGGCATATTTAGAAAAACCTTTAATTGTCTCTGATAAAATTATATCCATTTTTTTTGAATTTTTTTGATTATCAAATCTAAAAATGTTTTTTACACCATCTTTTTTTAGTTCACCCCAAGTACTTCCATAAATTTTTAAATTATGCATACCAGTAACAAAAACATTGGTGGTAAATTTTTTATTATTTTGAACTTTTAAAATTATAGTTTTTAACTTTCCATAATCAGCTCTTGTTCCAGTAACAAATATAATTTTTTTTTTTGAATTTTTCATAATTAAAAAAATATTTTTAATAAATTTAATTTGAATCTTTTGTTAACAAATCTACTAATAACAATAACCAAAATTGGTGAGTATTCTCAATAAAGTTGTATTTCGAACTATCTATCCAAAAGTTTATATTTCCACTTTTCGTTAAAGGATTATTTTTTTTAAATCCTGAAAGAGTTATTATGTTTTTAAACTTCTTTTTTTTCGCTGCAATGCATCCATTAATAATATTTTTAGATTTTCCACTAGAAGATATAAATATTCCCACATCTCCCTCATCTCCATAAAACTCTACTGCTTTTCTTACCCACTCTCTATAACCGTAGTCATTTGAAAAACATGTAATTAAATCACTTTCATTAAAATTAACACATCTTATTTTTGTGTTTTTTGTTAAATCAACGCTAAAATGACTCGCAATAGCTGCACTTCCTCCATTTCCAAAAATTAATATTTTATTTTTTCTTTTTTTAGCTTCCTTCAATATTTTTTTAGTTTGTAAAATTTTTAAAGCAATTTCATTACTAAA
>CACACV010000047.1 GCA_902531025.1 uncultured Pelagibacteraceae bacterium
TTTTTAAAATATCTTTTAATAATGAATATTTAAGATTATGTGGTTTATAATTATTCTTTCTATAATCTGAAATTTTTTTTCTTAATTTTTTTTTTGACACTTAATTGAATTATTGAACTTTTACATCATCTGCATGTTTTTTAATAAAGCTTTCTATTTCTGATGTAGCTTTATCTACTAAGTTTTCATATGTTATTTTTTGAGAATCTATTTCACTGTTAACTTTTTCTTGATCTTCTTTAAGATTAATTATTTCTCTTTCTTTATCATTTTTGTATTCATATACTAAAGATTTCAGCTCTTTAAATCTTTCAGTAATATTTTTTAATCCAATTCTTTGTTCTTCAACTTTCTTTTTGGTTTCGAAGTATTCATCCATTACCTTAATAGAAGTGATAAGCATAAGCTTATTTTCTCCAATATTGCCTAAAGAATCTTTTAAATTATTAAATTTATCATTTAAGTATGCTGATAATTCTTCAAGGTGTTCCTCTTGTCCGTCATCACAAGAGAGCAAAAATTCTTTTCCATTAAATTTTATATTTACATTTGCCATTTTTCTATTTCACTCATCAAATTATCTGTTTCTTGGTTTAATTCATCAATTTTTTCTGAAAATTGCTCTTCCCTTATCTTATCTTTTGTCTCTCTCTCTTCTAAATCTAACAGTTTTTTTTTAAGATTTTCGTTTATTTCTTCTAAAGAATTATATTTTTTCTGTAACTCTACTTTTTCAATTTCTAATTGATTTTTCTGATTTTTTAAAATTTCAAGTTCTTCTAACTGATTAGGATTGCCAATTTCTAAATTTTTTAATTCCTTTAGAACTTCTTCAAATTTTTTTTCTTTTTCATCAATAGTTTTCATATATATATATTTATAATATTAAATTGAGTCACCTAAGTCTATACAGGATAATTTTTTGAATAAAGAAAACAAAATATTAGCTAACGCAGTGCGTTTTCTTTCGATCGATGCTGTTCAGAAAGCTAATTCTGGACATCCAGGTATGCCAATGGGTATGGCTGATGTTGCTACAATTTTATTCAAATATTTTTTAAAATTTAATCCAAAAAACCCTAGCTGGATAAATAGAGACAGGTTTGTTTTGTCAGCTGGACATGGATCAATGCTTTTATATTCTTTGCTTTATTTAACTGGGTACAAAAGTATATCTTTGCAAAGTATCAAAAACTTTAGACAATTAAATTCAATTTGTGCAGGACATCCTGAATATGAAGCAGACAGTGGTATAGAAACAACAACGGGGCCTCTTGGGCAAGGGATATCCAATGCTGTTGGTTTTGCAATTGCTGAAAAAATTTTAAAAAATAAATTGGGAAAAGATCTAATTAACCATAAAACTTATGTTTTGGCTGGAGATGGTTGTCTAATGGAAGGTATTAGTCACGAAGCAATGAGTCTCGCAGGTCACTTAAAGTTAAATAATTTAGTTATGTTATTTGATAATAATTCTATATCAATTGATGGTCCTACAAGTTTAGCAGTATCAGATAATTTTAAAAAAAGATTTGAAAGTTATGGATGGAATTATTTATTAATTGATGGTCATAATGAAAAAGAAATTTTTCGAGCTTTAAAAAAAGTTAAATCATCTAAAAAGCCGACTGTAATTTCATGTAAAACAAAAATTGGCTATGGATCTCCAAATAAATCAGGAAAAGCTTCCTCGCATGGAAGTCCATTAGGTGAAGATGAGGTAAAATTAGTAAGAGAAAAATTAAATTGGAAACATAAAAAATTTCAAATACCAAATAGTATTTTAAGCCAATGGAGAAAAATTGGGAACAAAGGTTCAAAAATAGAATCTAGTTGGAATAAAATTTATAAAAGAAAAAAAAATAAAATTGATAAAATATTAAAAAATAATTTTAGCAAGTCAATTAAATCAGAAAAAATTAGCGCATTAAAAGAATTTAAAAGTGAGGCAACTAGAAAATCATCAGAATTAGTTTTGAATACCTTAACAAGAAATAAAAATATGCTAATTGGAGGATCGGCTGATTTAGCAGGTTCAAATAATACTAAAACAAAATATCAAAAAATAATTAAACCCAATGATTTTTTTGGAAATTATATTCATTACGGCGTAAGAGAGCATGCAATGTGTGGAATAATGAATGGTTTGGCTCTTCATAGTAAATTTATTCCTTATGGAGGAACTTTTTTAATTTTCTCTGACTACTGTAAACCATCAATAAGATTATCAGCAATGATGAAGCAAAGAGTGATATACGTGATGACACATGACTCTATTGGCTTGGGTGAAGATGGCCCCACACATCAGCCAATTGAACAATTATCAGGCTTAAGAGCTATTCCAAATTTAAATGTATTGAGACCTGGGGATAGAACTGAGACAATTGAATGTTGGGAAATAGCTTTAAGAAGCTCAACTGCTCCAAGCATCTTATCTTTAACAAGACAAAATCTTAATCCTATAAGAAATAAATACTCAAAAATTAATAAATGTTATTTAGGAGCTTATGAAATTTTAAGAACTAACAATAAAATTAGATTAACTATACTTGCAAGTGGCTCTGAGGTTAATTTAGCGATCGATGTTAGCCACAAATTAGCCAAATATAAAATATATTCTAAAGTAGTATCTGTGCCTTCTCATGAACTATTTGAAATACAATCAAAATCTTACAAAAATAAAATTCTTAATGAGTCAAAATATAAAATATCTATTGAAGCAGGTTCGTTAGATTGTTGGAAAAAATTTATTGGTGAAAATGGTTTATGTTTTGGAATAAATACGTTTGGAAAAAGTGCTCCTTATAAAGATGTTTATAAACATTTTGGTTTAAAAACAGAAAATATAGTAAATAAAGTAAAAAAATTTATTAAAAGTAAGTAATGACAATTAAAATAGGAATCAATGGTCTTGGTAGAATAGGCAGAATGGTAATAAGATCTATAATAGAAAAAAATAATAAAAAAATTGAAATTAAACATATAAACAATAGAACAGATTTAAAAAACTGTAGCCAATTACTTAAATACGACTCAGTACATGGAAAATTTAACGCTAATATTAAATCTAATGAAAAATATTTATTTATTAATAATAAAAAGATTTCTTATTCAAGGGAAACAGATTTAAAAAAAATAAACTGGAAAAAAAATAATATAGATATCGTTTTAGAATGTACAGGAAAATACAATTCTAAAGAAAAATCGTATCAACATATTAAAAATGGTGCAAAAAAAGTTATAGTATCCGCACCATGTAAAAATGCAGATAAAACAATCGTTTATGGAATCAATCACAAATCAATCAAAAAAAATGATTTAGTAATTTCAGCAGCTTCGTGTACCACAAACTGTCTTGCACCCGTTGCTTATGTTATAAATAAAAAATTTAAAATAGAAAAAGGTTTTATGACTACTATTCATTCATATACTACAGATCAAAGACTTTTAGATAATTCTCACAAAGATATAAGAAGAGCAAGATCTGCAGGACAATCTATAGTTCCAACATCTACTGGAGCATCCAAAGCTCTTGCTGAAATTATACCAGATTTGAAAGGGAAAATCGAAGGAGTAGCAATGAGAGTCCCAACGCCCAATGTTTCATTGGTAGACTTGATATTTAATACAACAAAAGATTTATCAATTAATCAAATTAATAATTCCTTTAAAGAAGCATCAAAAAAAAATTTAAAAAATATTATAGAAGTAACAAATGAAAAATTAGTTTCTATCGATTTTAATCACAATTCCAATTCTGCGATAGTAGATTTATCGTTAACTAATGTTGTTGGAAAAAAAATGGGCAAAGTTTCAGCTTGGTATGACAATGAATGGGGTTTCGCGTCAAGAATGAGTGATTTGGCAGAATATATTCATAAAATTTAATTTTTTATGAAAAATATTTCAAATCAAAATATTATTTTTAAAGATAAAAAAGTTTTGCTTAGAGTTGATTTGAATGTTCCAATGAAAAATGGATCTATAACAGAATTATCTAGAATAAAAAAAATAATTCCAACTATAAAAATGTTAATTGAAAAAGAAGCAAAAATAATAATTTTATCTCATATTGGAAGACCTAAAGGAAAAATCGTAAAAGAATTGTCTTTAGAACCAATTTCGAAAAAATTATCATCTATATTAAATAAAGAAGTATTATTTAACAAAAATTTAATAAATGATATTTCTAATTTTGATTTAAATAAAATCCAAAGAGGGTGCTTGCTAATGTTAGAAAATATTCGGTTCAATCAAGGAGAAGAAACTAACGACATTGAATTTTCAAAGAAATTATCTAGTTTAGGTGACATTTATATTAATGATGCTTTTTCTTGTTCTCATAGATCTCATTCATCTGTTGCTGGAATAACGAAACATATCCCTTCATATTACGGTTTGCAAATTACTCAAGAAATCCAGGCGTTAAAAAAAATTACTTCTGAAATAAAAAAACCTGTTACACTAATTATTGGTGGATCAAAAATTTCAACCAAAATAAATATTATAAATAACCTTGCAAAAAAGTTTGACAATATAATTATAGTAGGTGGTATGGCTAATACGATGTTAAAACATACTGGTTTAAAAATAGGAAGATCAATTTGTGAGGATAATTGTGAACCTTTAGTAAAGGAAATTATAAGTATTTCAAAAAAATTTAATTGTAAAATCACATGTCCTGAAGATGCAATTGTTTCAAGAAGCATTGAAGGCGATGGTAAAATTAAATATGTAAAAGATATAAATGATGATGAAATGATATTAGATATTGGACCGAAGACTATTTCAACAATTAAAACAATAATTAACGACTCAAATACAGTATTATGGAATGGACCTGCTGGATATTTTGAAAACTCTAATTTTCAAAATGGTACCAAAGAAATTTCGAAAATTATTTCACAAAAAACAACTGAAGATAAAATTTTTTCTGTAGCAGGTGGAGGTGAAACAGTTGCAGCAATTAATAAGTTTAAAAAACTAGACTCGTTTACTTTTGTGTCAACTGCTGGTGGTGCTTTTCTAGAATATCTTGAAGGGAAAAATTTACCTGGTATAAAAGCTATAAATCAAAATGTCTGAATTAAATAGTATTGCACTTAAAATTATTGGAAATGGAAAAGGAATTCTAGCAGCTGACGAAAGTACTGGGACTATGACCAAAAGACTTGACAATGTGAATGTAAAATCTAGTGCTGAAAATAGATTGCTATTCAGAGAAACTCTTTTCACATCTGATAGAATGAAAGATTGTATAGGTGGTGTTATACTTTATGATGAAACTATAAAACAACAAAGTAAATCAGGAAAAATGATTCCAAAATTGATTTCTGATTTAGGATCTGTACCAGGAATAAAAGTAGATACAGGAGCAAAAAATTTAGCAAACTCAAAAGAAGAAAAAATTACAGAAGGCCTTGATGGTTTGAGAGAAAGATTAAAAACATACTATGAAATTGGTGCTAGATTTACTAAGTGGAGAGGAGTTTATATAATTTCAGACAATTACCCTAGTAAATTATCAATTAATTCTAATGCGCATTCATTAGCTAGGTACTCTGCTCTAGTACAAGAATGTGGAATGGTGCCTATAGTTGAACCAGAAGTATTAATGGAGGGAAATCACTCTGCAGAAGATTGTTATAAAACAACATCACTGGTATTAAAAAAATGTTTTGATGAACTTGAATTACATAAAATAGATTTAAAAGGTATAATATTAAAACCAAATATGATTTTACCTGGATCAAACTCTAATAAGAAAATTTCAAATGAAGAAATTGCAAAGCTTACAGTTAAATGCCTAAAAGAAAGCGTGCCATCAGAAGTGCCTGGAATTGCATTTTTGTCAGGAGGACAAACAGATATTGAAGCTACTGATAACCTCAATCAAATTAATATACAGAATAATACAAATTTTATTATGACCTATTCCTATGGTAGAGCGCTTCAACAAAGTGCTTTAAAATTTTGGTCTAAAGACATAAATAATATTAAAGGTACACAAGAATTGTTCAATCACAGAGCAAAA
>CACACV010000048.1 GCA_902531025.1 uncultured Pelagibacteraceae bacterium
CACCTATTATTAAGATTGCAATTGAAAAGAAAAGGCCAATTAACCAAACTGGCTCTGTTGATGACAATTGTCTTATTGTTATAGCCACATAAGAAAGTCCCAAACAAAATATAATTGGATATATATAAAATAAATTCAAAGAACTGTAGCCTGGCTCAGAAATAATAATTATTCCAACAAAACCAACTAAAACTGCCATCCACCTATAGACTCCAACATTTTCTTTTAAGAAAAATATTGAGAATATTGTTGTAAATATTGGAGCGGCAAATGTAATGCTTACTACAGTCGCAAGCGGAAGATTTCTTAAAGCAATAAAAATTGAAACTATTGCAATCAATCCTGCAAAGCATCTTTTAAAATGAAGAAATGGTCTTTCGGTTTTATAAAAATCTATATACCTATCTTTAGGTATTAAAAAAAAAATCGGTATTATTCCACACAAACCTCTGAAAAATAAAACCTGACCAACAGGATAAGAATCTGACCATTTAACTATTAAATCCATTAAAGAAAATGCACAAATAGATATAAACATGTACAAAAAGCCCAATTGATTTTTAGAAAGCATAATATAACTTTAGATTAATTAAATTATTATTCAATGGAAATAGCGGTTTTAGGTTTAGGGTGTTTCTGGGGACCAGAAATTAAATTTAGTAAAATAGATGGAATAATCAGAACAGAAGTTGGCTACTGCGGAGGAAATACTACACAAACTACTTATAAAGATGTTTGTACTGGAAATACTAACCATGCAGAAGTAGTAAAATTAGAATTTGATCCGAAAATAATTTCTTATAATAAAATCTTAGAATTTTTTTTTAAATTTCATGATCCAACAACTTTGAATTATCAAGGGCCAGATTTTGGTACACAATATAGAAGTGAAATTTTTTACTTAAACGAAAAACAAAAGAAAATTGCTGAAGAAATTATTGAATTAGAAAATCAAAAACTTTCTGGAAAAGTTGTTACAAGATTATCATTGTTAAAAAATTATTGTGCCGCAGAGGAATATCATCAAAGATATCTAGAAAAAAGATAAAATGTCTTTGGTAAGTTCAGATTGGTTAGAAAATAATATTAATAATGTTAAATTAATAGATTGCTCCTGGCATATGCCTAACGTTAAAAGAAATGGTTATGAGGAATATATTAAAGAACATATTCCAGGCTCTATATTTTTTGATTTAGATAAATACTCAGATACAAATACTGATCTTCCTCATATGTTACCTAGTCTAATTAATTGGGAAAAAATTATATCAAACTTAGGAATAACTAATAATGATAGAATAATTATTTATGATAATTCTGATGTACTAAGCTCATGCAGATGTTGGTATAATTTTATTTATTTTGGACATAATCCAAATCTTGTAAGTGTTCTAAATGGTGGTTTAAAAAATGGAAGATAGAAAGTAAAGTAGTAAATGATAATGTAACAGAATTAAAAAAATCTAATTACAAAGCTAAAGAAAATAAAAATTTAGTTAAAAATATAAATCAAATTAAATTAAATATTAATCTAAATGAATTTTTTGTTATAGACGCAAGAAGTAGGGAAAGATTTGAAGGTAAAGTACCAGACCCAAGAAAAAATGTTAGAAGTGGTTCGATACCAGACTCATATTGCTTACCATTTAAAGAAATTATAAATGAAGATAATACTTTCAAAAAAAAAGATGAAATTTCAAAAAAATTTAATCAAATAATTGATTTTAAACACAACAATTTAGTATTTTCTTGCGGTTCAGGGGTTACTGCGTGTGTTTTAGCTCTTGCATATTCTCTCGTAAATAATACATATTCTCCTACAATTTATGATGGATCTTGGGCCGAGTATGGAAAAGTATAAATTATGAAAAGATCAACGAAAGTAATATCAGTAATAATTTTATTTTTTATGATTATCGCTGGTGTGGTTGTTGCAAGGACCATGATAGGAAATCATTTTAAAAAAAAATTCAGTAAAAGACCTCCTCCTGGAATAATAGTAAAAACAGTTGAACAAAGAAATTTCCAAAATAAAATTGAAACTTTTGGTACAGCAATCCCTATAAAAGTACAATCTTATAATATAGAAAAATATGAAATTTTAGAACCAATTCAATTTAATAAAAAAGTTAATGCTGGTGATATAATTGTAAAATTAAAAAATAGAAATATCATTGCGCCTTTTGATGGAGTAATTGGAAAAAGAAATTTTTCAGATGATATTAAAGTTTCAGAAAGTTCTATTGTCATAAATCTAGAAGATGCTTCTACATTGTTTGTAGATGTAGATATACCTGAAGTATTTTCATCTAATGTTAATAAAGGATTAGGAGTAGATATAAAATTTTCAGGAAATAAAGAAAAAAGCTATGAAGGAGTTGTAGACTCGCTTGCGAGTAGAATAAATACAGATACTAGATCTCTAGCTTCAAGAATTAAATTAAACAACTCAAATCTAGAAATACTTCCTGGGGCACTTCTTGAGGTTACCATAAATTATGATGAGAGAAATTCTTTAGGTATTCCTGACACAAGTGTCATATTAGAAGGTAATAAAGTTTACATATATAGAGTGAACGAGAAAAATATTGCGAATAAAATTGAAATTCAAATTGGTAACCGTGGCCAAGGTTACCTTGAAGTCAAATCTGGTTTGAGTGAAGGAGATATAATTGTTGCAGAAGGTTTGAAAAAAGTAAGACCTTTCGGAAAAATCAAACCTATAAAAGATGGAGAAAAACAAAGTAAGGGCAATTGGGGTAAAAAAAAAGAATCTACTAAGACCGAGCCAAAAAAAAGTAAGTTTGAATGGATAAAAAAATTAAACATATTTAGTAAATCTGATTCAAAAAAAGAAGAAAAAAATAAATAATTAAATGTATTTAACTGATCTTAGCATTAGAAGACCAGCTTTTTCATGGGTTTTATCCTTAATACTGATTGTCTTTGGAGCATTCGTATTCTGGAAATTGCCAGTGAGAGAACTTCCCTCAGGCTTGCAGCCACCGGTAGTTCAAGTTCAAGTAGAATATGCATCTGCATCTGCTCCAATAGTTGATGAATCAGTGACTCAAGTACTTGAGGATGTTATTGGGGGAGCCGAAGGTATTAAAAATATTGACTCAAAATCTGAAAATGGAAAAAGCACTATAAATGTTGAATTTGATACAAAAATTGATTTAGATAATGCAGCAAATGATATCAGAGAAAGAGTTGCTAGAGTAGTAAGCAAACTTCCATCAGAATCGGATCCACCAAGAATTCTTAAACAGTCAGCCGGTTTTTCAACAACAATGTGGATAGCATTAACATCTGCTACATGGAGCGACTTAGAGCTTGGAGATTATGTTGAAAGATATTTGGTTGATAAATTTTCAAGCATAAGAAATGTTGGTAGAATTAGGACAGGAGGTCTAAGAGAGTTAAGTATAAGAGTTTGGATTGATCCAATTAAACTTGCAGCTAATAATATAACTGTTCAAGAGGTAGAGACTGCACTTCGAAATGAAAATGTTCGTTTACCCGCAGGAACGCTTGAAGCAAACAATATTGATCTAACAATAAATATTGATAAATCATATAATGATTTAGAAAAACTCAAACAATTACCGATTAAAAAAGGCAAAGATACTTTAGTTAGACTTGATGATGTTGCTGAGTTAGAATTAGGACCAGTAACTTCAAAAGTTCTATTTAGCGCTCAAAGCAAAAAGGCATTAAATCTAAAAACTGTTGGAATTGGAATTTACGCAAGAAGTGGTGCATCAACAGTAGAACTATCAAAAGATATAAAAAAAAAAATTGAAGAAGTTAATAAAAACCTTCCTGGAGATTTGAACTTAGAGATTGCCTTCAACAGAGCCACTTATATCTCAGAGGCAATCAATGAAGTCTATAAAACTTTATTGATTGCTTTTATTTTAGTTGTAGTAATTATCTATCTATTTCTTGGAAATCTTAAAGCCGTTATAGTGCCTGCCATTGCGCTGCCGGTAAGTCTTATTGCAACTTTTTTAGGAATATATTTATTTGATTTATCAATTAATATTTTTGTTCTTTTAAGTTTTATTTTAGCCATAGGAATAATAACTGATGATTCAGTTATTATGACAGATGCAATATATAGGCGAATTGAAAATGGCGAAACACCTCTTGTAGCAGCTTATAAAGGATCCAAACAAATTACATTTGCAATAATAGCTACGACTCTAATTTTAGTAGCTGTGTTTTTGCCTCTTATATTTATTGAGGGAATTGCTGGTACCCTTTTTAAAGAAACTGCTATTGCACTTTCATTTGCAATAGTTGTGTCTTCATTTGTAGCACTAACACTATCGCCAATGCTAGGTAGTAAATTCTTAGATAAACAAAAAAAATCTAATTTTTTAGTTAGATGGTTTGGAAAATTCTTTAATGGTTTTTCAAATTTTTATTCTGAAACATTAGATTTTTGGTTAAATAAAAAAAAAACTATAATAGCTTTTATTATTATAATGATAGTAGGCTCTGGAGCCTTATATAATTATACAAAAAAAGAGCTTCTTCCATTAGAAGATAGAGGTGCATATTTAGTTATTGGTTTTACTGATGAAGGTAGTTCTTTTGAATATACCAAAAATAGAGCTATTGATGTTGAACAAAGACTAATTCCTTTATTAAAATCTGATGATAGCCCTTACAATAGATTTTTAATGATAGTTCCTGGTTTTGGGTCAGATAATAGTTTTTTAATAATTGCTCTATTAGATAATTGGAAAAACAGAGAGCAAAATTCACAAACTGTTATGAGACAAGCTATAGGAAAAATAGTAACTGTTCCTCAAGCCTTAGCTTTTCCTATTTCCCCTCAATCAATTAGAGTTTCTAGCTATAATAAGCCAGTACAAATGGTTATTTATGGAAATACTTACGAGGAACTAAAGGATATTCAATCTAAGGTTATTAGAAATTTAAGAAAAAATAGAAATTTATCTAGAATAGAATCTGATTACAGTACAAATAAACCAGAAGTTAAATTAGAAATAAATAAAAATAAAGCTAAAGATCTAGGTATATCTGCTCAAGCAATTGGTCAAACTTTGGAGACATTGTATGGTGGCAAAACTGTTACAAAGTTCAATAAACTTGGAAAAGAATACCCAATTATTTTACAACAATACTTAGAAGATAGAAAAGATAAAGAAAGCTTGAGTAAAATTTTTGTTAGATCTGAAAAATCAGGAAGTTTAATTTCTCTTGCAAATTTAGTTGATTTTAAAGAGGAAGGATCAGCAAGCAAATTATCAAGATATAATAGGCAAAGAGCGGTTACTATTTCAGCAAATATAAGTGAAAGTTACACACTGTCTGAAGCAATTAAGTATTTAGAAAATACTATGAATGAAGTAGCTCCTGAAAAGCAAATTGCTTGGAAAGGAAAATCCGAAGAATTGAAAGAAACAAGTAATGAATTGTATATAATATTTGCTTTAGCTTTACTAACTGCATATCTTGTAATGTCTGCAACATTTAATTCTTTTATTCATCCATTTATAATTATACTAACTGTTCCTCTTGCAGTATTTGGTGGAATAGTCTTTATATTATTTTTAAATTCCTCTATTAATATTTTTTCCCAAATTGCACTTGTAATATTAATCGGGATTTCGACTAAAAACAGTATACTTATAGTCGATTATGCCAATCAATTAAGAACAACTGGAAAGAAAATTGAAGATGCTGTTAGAGAAGCATGTAATTTAAGATTTAGACCAATTATTATGACCTCCCTTAGCACTATGATAGCTATGATACCTCTAGTGGTTGGAAATATTGGACCAGGAGCTGGTGAAGGATCTAGACTT
>CACACV010000049.1 GCA_902531025.1 uncultured Pelagibacteraceae bacterium
ACTTTTGCTTCTTTCTTAATCTGATCTATAATTTTTTCTTCATATATAGATCCTCTGATACCATCTATTGCAGATGGATTTTGTTCATAATAATCTTTAACTATTTTTTCTTGTCCAGGCATCATTTTAAATTGTTTTTGTATTTCTGAATTAACTTCTTCTTGAGAAACTTTAATATTATTTTTTTCACCAAAAGCATTTAATATTAATCCCGTTTTAATTCTTTTTTTAGCTTGATCTTCCAATGATTTTTTATTTTTTTTCAATTCTTCATCTTTCATTCCTTGAGATAAAATTTTTACTTCCTGCTCTATTAAATTTTTTGGTAGATTTTCTAGTTTTTGATTCACTACTTGTTCAAGAATTTGCTTTTTTGAAATCATATCCAATGAATTCTTAAATTCATCATTAATTTGTTTAGAAATTAATTCTTTTAAATTGTTTAAATCTTTTGCTCCTAAAGTTTTTGCAAACTCATCGTTTATCTTTACATCCTCTGGATTTTTTACAGCTGTAATATTACAATCAAAAACTGCTTTCTTATTTACTAATTCTTTTTCAGGGAAGTTTTCTGGTAATACTACTTCTACTTTTTTGTTGTCTTTCTTCTTTACACCGACTAATTGTCTATCAAAACCTTTAATAAATAAATCTTTACCCAATACTAGCTGTGTTCCCTTGCCTTCGTTTCCTTTGAAGTCTTCTCCATCTACTGTTGCTTTATAGTCAAAAATAACCAAATCTTCATTTTTAGAAACATAACCTTCACTAGCATCTTTAAAATTATTTTGTGTTTTTGCAATTTGCTCTATTCTTTTATCTGTTTCTTTTGGGTTAATTTTTACATCATATTCATTAATTTTTATGTTTTTTAAGGAACCAATCTCTACTTTAGGAAGTTCTGTTACAGATATTATATATTCAAGATCTTTACCTTCACCGAATGATTTAAGATCTATTTTTGGTTGTCCCGCTGGTTTGATTTTATTATCTTCAAGCGCTTTTGTGGTTGTATCTTTTAAAACCTTATCAATTACTTCACCGTAGACAGCTTTACCAAATTGTCTCTTTAAGATTTCCATTGGAACTTTTCCCGGTCTAAAACCTTTTAGAACAACGTCTTTTCTAATCTCTTCATATTTTTCATTCAGATATCCAGAGATAGTTTCCTTATCTATGAAAACTTTAATATCTTTTTCTAAATTTTTTTTATTTTCAACTGTTACTTTCATAATCAATAATGGTAGGCGAGAAAGGACTCGAACCTTCACAGTTTGCACTATTGGTTCCTAAGACCAACGCGTCTACCAATTCCGCCACTCGCCCAAATTATTGCTGCTTTATATATTATTGTTCTAATTTGTCCAATCTGAATAATAGTGTAAAAGATATAATTATATAAAAAAAATGATTGTTTCGCCTTGTATAAGCATATGTAAAACTGATCCTGTTACTGGATATTGCTACGGTTGTGGTAGAAGTAATGATGAAAAAAAAATATGGAAAGACGAAAAAACAACAGATGACTGGAAAAAATTTAATTTAGAGGAAATACAAAAAAGAATGGAAGGTTGGCAATTAGAAAGCTTTAAAGAGTCATACAATCACAAAACAAAACATGGAATTTCTTTACTAAAGAAAAAAATGATTGATGAAACAAAGTAATATAGCAATTATAATTTATATAGCAGGTGTTATCATAGGCGCTTTGTATTTAGATATTTGGGGTGCTGAAACAAGTATTAAAAAAGGACTCATAGCTATGGGCTGGACTGCGCTTTTAATAGTTGCACTTTTTTATGCAGATAAAAATGATCAATAATACATTTTTTGATAGATTAAATAAAAAAATCATAGCATGTAATAAATGCTCAAGATTAGTTAAATTTAGAAAAAAAATTTCTAAAGAAAAAAGAAAACAATATCTTTATGAGACATATTGGGGAAAACCTATCACGGGGTTTGGTGATCAGAATGGAAAAATACTATTTGTAGGTTTGGCTCCAGCAGCTCACGGAGGAACAAGAACTGGGAGAGTTTTTACAGGAGATAAATCTTCTGAATTTTTATATAAATGTTTATACAAAGCTAACATTTCAAATCAATCAAAGTCAGAATATAGAAATGATGGTTTGAAACTTAAAAAAGCTTATATTACAACTGCACTTAAGTGTGTTCCGCCAGGAGATATGCCAAAAAAAAATGAATTAAATAATTGTTTTAGTTTTTTTAACTCTGAAATTACTTATCTTAAAAATTTAAAAGTTATTGTTGCTTTGGGAAAAATTGCCTTTGATGCATGTACATATTTTTATAAATCAAAGTATAAACTTAATGAAAAAATTAATTTCGCTCACGATAAAATTTATAAATTGCCTGATGATATATTTCTTGTTGGTTGTTATCATCCTAGTCCAAGAAATGTAAATACCGGAAGGATTAATGAAAAAAAAATGACAAACTTATTTAGGAAAGTTTTAAAACTAGCTTAATTAATTGATAATTTTTTTTCGAGGACTGAAGGAATTTTTATTGGTCTTCCTTCTTGATTAACTGTTACTAATTTAAGTTTTGCTTTAACAATTAAAGCATTATCCTTCTTTATATTTTGAACTATGACAAATGAAGCTTTGCTAAACGATTCAATTGAGGAATAGATAGTTATTTTATCCTCTAATTTGGCAGAACTGATATATTCAATGTTACAAGATTTAACAATTATCAATGTTTTATTTTCTTCTAGTAATTGTTTATTACTCAATCCTACCATTTCTATCATTTCAGTTCTGGCTCTCTCTAAAAAATTTAAGTAATTTGAATAATAGACAATACCCCCAGCATCTGTATCTTCATAATAAACTTTAATTTCGAACTTAAACTCTTTAGACATAAATTAATCATATCAAATTAGTAATTTTTTTAATACTAATGATTTTTACTATGAAGATTTATATTATTTGGTTAATTGGAGTAATACTTTGGAACTATGGCTTTCCAAAAGCGAGTCCATTGGAAGATGTTTTGGTAGCAATTATTTTGTCTTTTTTAAGTATAGTTCTAAAAAAATATTTAATTAAATAATTATTCCGAAGAAAAAAATATATTTTGGTAGTAAGATATAGCTTTTAGCTTTGAATTATCGGTGTCTGTCATAATAGCAATTCCATTAATTTCATTTACATCTAAATCATGAAATTTCTTAAAGTCTTTTTTTACATTAGCCTTAACTGTAACCCAAACATTCAAATGTTCCTTGGTAGTTGAAATAACATTATCTATAGATTTTTTTGTATAAGGGCTTCTCCAACTTTGACCAATTTCACTATTGCTTGAAAATACATAATTTATTGCTCTATTTGATAATGGTGTAGCTCCAGTTTTTTTAATTGCAAAAACTCTGGCGGCAAAATCATGTCCCTTTTTAGTATCTTCTTTAATACCGTTTAAATCTTTCTCTACTTTCCATGTAATATTAATAAATGGTGTTTTGTTTAAATCAATTTTAATCTCTTTTCCAAGACCTGAGGCAGAATTATCGGCCACTGCTTTGAAAAATTTTCCATTCTCGTTAGATCCTACGGTATAAATAGTTTTATTATCTGCACCTCTTACTTTTCTTACTTTTAATTCTGAAAGTTCTTTTTCAGTAAATTCAAAAACTTTAACCTGTTCTGCATAAGCAAAATTGATTAGAAATAAGATTGATATAAAGAAATAAATAATTTTTGACATAATGTTCTTATAGATAAATTAATCTTAAAAACAACAATCAGTTATAATTTAAATAATTAATAAGTAGATCTACCGCCACTAATATCGAAAATTGCAGCAGTAGAAAAACTGTTCTCCTCAGAAGAAAGCCAACATACCAAAGATGTTAGTTCATGAATTTCAAGAAATCGGCCTCTTGGAACTTTAGAAAGCATTCTTTGAACATGTTCTTTACTCATTTGATCTAATATTCTTGTTTTGGCACCCGCGGGTGTGACAGCATTAACTGCTATATCTTTATCCGCTAGTTCTTTACCTAAAGCCTTAGTTAAACCAATTGCTCCTGCTTTTGCTGAACTATATGCGCTAGCATTTGCATTTCCATCTTTTCCAGCAACTGAAGCAATATTTACTATTCTTCCATAATTAAATTTAATCATATTTGGAACAATTGCTCGACAACAATTAAATGTACCCATTAGGTTTACTTGAACTATGTTGTTCCAGGTATCTACATCATATTTCCATAAAGGCCCTGTTGGTCCTGTTAATCCGGCATTATTTATCAAAATATCAATATTTGTTTTGTCAATAATTTTTGAAACATATTTTTCAACTTCTTTGTAATTAGCAACATCAACAACATTAAATTCTAGATTAGGGTTTTTGATTTCATTTATAACTGATTTAAGTAATTTATCATCAACATCCCAAATAAAAACTCTTGCACCAGATTCTAAAAATCTTTTAGCAATATCTAAACCAAATCCTTGGGCGCCACCAGTAATTACAGCTGTCCTATTTTTAAAATCGAATTTATGCATTCGTATTATTTTTTAGCTAGTAAATAATAGATTATATAAGATGCAAATGCACCAATTATCCACCCAAAAGACTCGAAAGAAGTTAGATTAACATTCCACATTGTGGAAGCAGAAAAAACGAAACCTATAATAACAGAATATATTGCTCTATAATTCCATCCTGATGAGTAAACATATTCAGTATTTTCTTTAGGATAAAATAATTCTTTATGATTAATTTTTTGTTTTTTTACAAAATAATAATCTGCAACTATAACTCCAAAAATTGGCCCAAAGATTGCTGTCAGGCTATCGAAAAAAATTATGATATTTGGTTTACTAAATATTGATAGCCAAAAACCTGCAACTAATAAGCCTAAAAAAACAATTACATAACTAGCTTTATTTAAAGTTAAGGAATTAGGTAAAAAATTAATTAATGCATTTTGTGAAGGAATATAATTTGCGATTAAATTTGTTGAAAACATAGAAACAAGAATAAAAATCAAAGAAAATATTGTTAGAACGCTATTATCAAGTTTAGCAATTATGTCGTTAGGGTTAGTTAATAATTTTTCAGCTGAAATTAAGTTTTTTGTTAAAATTATGTCTGATCCAATTGTTAGTAAAATAGCAAAAAGGGAAAAGATAATTAAATTAAAAATCAAACTTAAGTTTCCTAATTGCATTTCTTTGTTGTTCTTTGCATATCTTGTAAAATCACCATAACTAACAACGAGTATAGAAAAATATGTAAACATGGTTCCTGTCACATAGAATAAAGGTAAAATATTTTCTTTAGAAACTACATTATTTAAACTTGAGCTAAGTTTTATAGAATTAATAACTTCATTATAATTTTCAGAAATTATCATTATAAAAAATATGAACAACCCAAAATAAACAAATAAAGCTGAAAACTTTATAAAAATTCTGTTTGACTCTTGACCTTTGGTAAATAAATAAAGTTGAAATAATAGTGTAATAAAAATAGAAAACCAATCTAATGGATTTAATCCATAGAAAAATATTAATAAATACTCATTGTTTAATATTTGATTATCTATTTCATATAAGAATATTCTTATTAAATATCCGATTGATTTTGAAATAAAAAAAGTTTGAACTCCAAACATAAAAATACCAACTAATCCTCTGAACATTCCAAGATATCTTGCTCCGTTGAAACCCATTGATAATCTTAAAATTACTGGGAAAGGTAAGCCAGTACTTTGAGAAGTTTTACCAATTATATTTGAAAGAATAAAAATCAATAA
>CACACV010000050.1 GCA_902531025.1 uncultured Pelagibacteraceae bacterium
TTGCATAATCAAAAGATTTTTCTACTGATTTAACAAATGAACTTTTATTTAAATAATAAGTATTATTTTTATATTTAGCCTTGTTTACTGAAGCTATACAGCTTTTATATGTTTTTGGTTGGTATTTCTTAAAGTTATTAATAATTGAATCTTTTCTTAAGAAAAACATTCCAGAATTCCAATAACCTTTCTTTTTAATAACTTGTTTTGCTTTTGCAGGTTTTGGTTTTTCAATAAATCTTGTGACTTTGTTAATACTTTTAACTTTTTTAGTTAAAAAGTATCCATATTCGCTAGAAGGATTTGTTGGTTTTATACCAAATATAAACAGGTTCTTATCATTTAAGTTATGTTTATTTTTATTAATTGATTTGTTTAAAATACCTGATTTTTCAATCAAATGATCTGCAGCGAAAAACATTAATGGTTGATTTATTGGAATATCTTTTATTAAAGCAGAAGCAAGGATTGCTGGAGCTGTATTTTTTTTAGCTGGTTCTAGTACAATTTTATATTTTTTAACTTTGTTTTTTTTTAAAGCTGATCTTACTTGTTTTAAGTACTTAGAATTAGTGCTTATAATTGGATAATCAAATGTAGAGTTTTTAACTCTTTCTAATGTTTTTTGCATTAGTGTCCATCCACCAAAGTCTATAAATTGTTTTGCTTGATGATTTTTTTGATTTGGCCAGAGACGTGTTCCTGCACCACCACAGAGTATTACAGGTCTAATTTTCATTAAATATCAGCGTAAGTTCTAACCTCGTTTTTTCCACCTGGATGTGTTGGGGCTCCTTTATAAGCTGGACCTACAGTTTGAGCATATTTCCATAATGTACCGTTACCAAAGTTCATTTTCTTTGGTTTCCATTTTTTTCTTCTTGCACTTAATTCTTTTTTAGAAAGCCTAACATTGATAGTTCCTTTTTTAGCATCAATATCAATAACATCTCCATTCCTTAAAAGGGCTATAGGACCGCCTACAGAGGCCTCAGGACCCACATGACCTATACAGAAGCCTCTGGTAGCCCCAGAGAACCTTCCATCCGTTATAAGAGCTACTTTCTCCCCTTTTCCTTGTCCATATATTGCAGCTGTTGTTTGAAGCATTTCTCTCATGCCAGGACCACCTTTAGGTCCTTCGTATCTAATAATAATGATATCACCATCTTTATATTTTCTATTTTTAACAGCTTTGTATGCATCTTCTTCTGTATTAAAGCATCTTGCTTTTCCAGTGAATTGTAATTTTTTTAATCCTGCAATTTTAACTATTCCGCCTTCGGGTGCTAAATTTCCTTTTAATCCAACAACGCCTCCAGTTTTAGATAATGGGTTATTAAATTTTCTCATTACTTTTTGGTTTGTTTTAAACTTAACATTTTTCAAATTTTCCTTCATAGTTTTTCCCGTAACGGTCATGCAATCACCATGAATAAAACCTCCATCCATTAAAGTTTTTAATAACATTGGAACACCTCCAGCTAACCACATATCTTTAGCAACATATTTACCACCTGGTTTTAAATCAGCTAAGTAAGGAGTTCTTTTAAAAATTTTTGCTACATCCATTAAATCAAATTTAATTCCAATTTCATTTGCAATAGCAGGTAAATGTAAACCAGCATTTGTAGACCCACCTGTAGCAGCAACAATTGTTGCGGCATTTTCTAATGACTTTCTAGTTACTATATCTCTTGGTCTAATATTTTTTGCTAATAAATTCATTACTGCTTTACCACTTGCTAGAGCATATTTATTTCTTTCTGAATATGGAGCTGGTGTTCCTGCAGAATAAGGTAACGCTAATCCAATAGCTTCTGAAACACAGGCCATTGTATTTGCAGTAAACTGTCCACCACAAGCACCTGCACTAGGACAAGCTTTTAATTCAAGTTTTCTTAATGCATGAGCAGTCATTTTTTTTGATGTATATTTTCCAACGCCTTCGAAAACATCTACTACAGTTACATCCTTACCATTAAATCTTCCTGGTAATATTGATCCACCATAAATAAACACACTTGGCACATTTAATCGAACCATAGACATCATAAGACCCGGTAATGATTTATCACAACCAGCTAAACCAACTAAAGCATCATAACAGTGGCCTCTAACTGTAAGTTCTGTTGAATCTGCAATTACATCTCTAGAAATTAACGACGACTTCATTCCTTCGTGCCCCATTGCAATTCCATCTGTTACTGTAATTGTACAAAATTCTCTTGGTGTACCACCTGCTGAATGAACACCTTTTTTAACAGATTGGGCTTGTTTCATTAAATTAATGTTACATGGCGCAGCCTCATTCCAGGTTGAAACAACACCAACAAAGGGCTTTGCTACATCTTTTTCTGTTAGATCCATTGCATAATAAAAAGATCTTTGTGGCGCTTTATCTGGACCTAATGAAGTATGTCTACTAGGTAATTTTTTTTTATTAAATTTCCGCATTATAAACTTTCTAGAGTTAACTCTATTTTTTTAGCATCTTTTTCTAAGTTATCAAAGTTTGTTTTTTCCTGTTCTACAATATCCTTAGGGGCTTTGTCTGTAAAACTTTTATTACTTAGTCTTGTATTGATTTTGTTCATTTCTTCTTTAATTTTAGAATGTTTTTTTGAGAGGTTGTTTTTAATTATTTCTAAATCAACATCTTGTTCAAAATAAAGTTTAAATAATTCTCCATTGATAACTAAAGTAGCCGATCCCTTATCAAGATCTTTGTCTAAAATATTATTTATTCTTCCAAGTTTTTTAACAACAATTTGATTGTTATTAAAAAAATCAATTGTCTCTTTAGATGTGTTTTTTAAAGATATATCAATTAATGATCCTGGACTTACGCCTAGTTCATTTTTAAACGATCTAATTGAGGTTATTATCTCTATGATTTTATATACATCCTCAACTTCTCTATCTTTAGTTGAATTTTCATTTGACCAATTAGCAAACATCAAGAAATCATTACTATTTTTGTCTAATTTATTTTTAAGCCAAATTTCTTCCGTTATAAAAGGTATAAAAGGGTGTAGGATTATTAGTATTTCTCTAAATATAAAACTAGAAACATTTCTTACTTCCTTAATAGCATCCTGGTTATCTGAAAATAGTATTGTCTTTGAAAGTTCTAAATACCAATCACAAAATGAATGCCATACAAATTGATATGCATTTTTTGCGGCTTCATCAAAACGATAACCTTTGATATTTTTTTGTATTTCATCCTTTTTGGTTAAAAATTCTGAATAAATCCATTTATTAATATTAACTTTTAAATCATTAGGTTTTTCTACATTATTAAAACTGCATTCATTTTGAATTAAAAAATTGTTTGCATTCCATATTTTATTTAAAAAATTCCTATATCCTTTAACTCTATCCTCAGATAATTTTACATCACGACCTGGTGATGCCATTGAAAGTAAAGTAAATCTTAAAGCATCAGCACTATATTTTTCTATTAAATCTAAAGGATCAATTACGTTTCCTTTTGACTTAGACATTTTTTGTCCTTTTTCATCTCTAACTAATGCATGAACATAAATATCTTTAAATGGTTCTTTATGTAAAAATTCTGTTCCAAACATAATCATTCTTGCAACCCAAAAAAATATGATATCAAAGCCGGTAACTAAAACTGAAGTAGGATAAAATTTTTCGACAAATTCTTTTTGATCAGGCCACCCTAAAGTTGCAAAAGGCCATAGACCTGAAGAAAACCATGTATCAAGTACATCTGGATCTCGAATTAATTCAACATCTTTATTATAATGTTTTTTTGCATCAGCTTTTGCTTCGTCTTCATTTATTGCTACAAAAATTTTTTTATCTGGGCCATACCAAGCTGGAATTTGATGTCCCCACCATAATTGTCTTGAGATACACCATGGCTCAATATTATCCATCCATTGAAAATAAGTTTTAGACCAATTTTCAGGAAAGAAGTTTGTTTTTTTAGTATTTACAACTTCTTTAGCTTTAACAGATAATTGTTTAGCATCAGCAAACCATTGTTCAGTTAGAAATGGTTCAATGATAGAATTTGATCTATCGCCATAAGGAACTTTATTTTTAATATTTTCTTCTTTAACTAAAAAGTCTTTTTCTTTAAGTTTTTTCAGCAATCTTTTTCTAGCTTCAAATCTATCTAAACCAATAAATTCTTTGGGCGCATTTTCATTAATTTTACCATCAGAGGTAAATATATTTAAGATTTCTAAATTATTTCTTTGACCTACTTCATAGTCATTAAAGTCATGAGCTGGTGTAATTTTAACAGCCCCAGTTCCTTGCTCAGGATCAGCGTAATCATCTTCAATGATTTTTATTTTTCTCTCAACTAATGGAATTGTAACAAATTTATTTACTAGTGATTTATATCTATCGTCTTTAGGGTTTACAGCTATAGCTGTATCACCAAGCATAGTTTCAGGTCTAGTTGTGGCTATAGTTATAAAATCATCTGATTTTTCTATTGGATATTTTATATGATATAATTTTGAATTTACTTCTCTTTGATCAACTTCTAAATCAGAAATAGCGGTTTTAAGAACCACATCCCAATTGACTAATTTTTTTGATTTATAAATTAAGTCTTTGTTATAGAGATCAACAAAGACTTTTATTACTGATTTTGACAAATTGTCATCCATCGTAAAAGCATTTCTTGACCAATCACATGAACAACCTAATTTTTTTAATTGATTAATTATTATATCGCCATACTGATTTTTCCATTCCCAGACTTTTTCTATAAATTTGTCTCTACCTAAATCATTCTTTTTAATTCCATCGTTAGCTAGTTTTTTTTCAACTAAAGCCTGAGTGGCAATTCCAGCGTGATCTGTTCCAGGTTGCCACAAAGTTTCATAATTATTCATTCTATGAAATCTTGTTAACAAATCTTGAATAGAATTATTTAGGGCATGGCCCATATGAAGGCTTCCAGTTACATTAGGAGGCGGGATAACTATTGAAAATGATTTTTTGTTTTTTTTAGGTTTAAATAAATTATTTTTTTCCCAATAAGAATAAATCTTATTTTCAACTTCTGAATGGATATATTTATCTGAACTCATCGATTAATTATTTTATAAATTAATCATTTGAATAAACAATAATGAAATTAAGATTGAAATTGATAGACTATTTGAAAAAATCAACTATATAGAAACAACAATCGAATAATGAGCGTATTTTGGCAACGTGGCGGAATGGTTACGCAGAGGATTGCAAATCCTTGTATCCCGGTTCGATTCCGGGCGTTGCCTCCAAAAAAAATTCTTGAGTTAAAGTAAAAAAAAAGTAAGTTGCAAGTTTACATTCCTCGGTAGCTCAGTTGGTAGAGCAGTTGACTGTTAATCAATTGGTCGCAGGTTCGAGTCCTGCCCGAGGAGCCAAAAAATTAAATTAAATTATCCTACTTTAGAAATATTATTTCCTAATATTTGAATATTTTTACTAAATTTGATTTTTTGATCCTGAGTCAATTCAGAATAAACTTTAACTAAAAAATTATAGTTAACATTCATATGACCCTCTTTAGATTTTTCAACATTTATCAAATATTCCGAATAATCTTCAAAAAAATAATTAATAGGTACTTTTAAATAGTTCGATAATTGAAGCAATCTTATTGAGCTTACTCCATTAGTGCCTTTTTCGTATTTTTGTATTTGTTGAAATGTAACATTAATTGCTTTTGCAACTTTAGTTTGAGTTAAACCAAGTGCTAATCTTCTAAGTTTAAGTTTATTACCTAGATGTT
>CACACV010000051.1 GCA_902531025.1 uncultured Pelagibacteraceae bacterium
TTGTGCTTCTTTGCTAGATAGTAAGCTGTTGCAAGTCCATGACCGCCACCACCAACAATAACTGCTTCATATTCTTTTTTTGGTTCAGGATTTCCCCATGCTTGCTGCCAATTTTCATGCTGTGTAAAAGCATTTTTAATTAAAGAAAAGATTGAATATTTGTTATTCATATTTTTCAGAAAATACTTGATTAATATTGAATATTCAATGATTTCAAGTTACACACTAGTAACAAAAAAAGGTGAGGTGGGTGAGCTGGTTTAAACCAGGAGTTTGCTAAACTTCCGTACGTTATAATGACGTACCGAGGGTTCGAATCCCTCCCTCACCGCCATTATTTCAATATAAAGGGTCATCTTTAAAGAAATCTTTAAGATAAATTGGTTTTTGAGACAAAATATATCTATATACATTAAAATTTTCTAAAACTCTTTGGACATAATTTCTTGTTTCTTTAAATTTTATTAACTCAATCCAATCTACATAGTCAATTTGATTTTTTTGAGGGTTTTTATTTAATTTTTTCCAATATTTAACTCTCTTAGGACCTGCATTATAAGCAGCTATAGCAAAAGGATAAGATCCATCATACTCCAATAACAATCCTGCAATATAAAATGATCCCAAATTAATATTATATTCAGGACTTTTTGTTAATTTAGCTTTTGAATAGCCCAGCTTAGCTTGTTTTGAAACTGTTTTTGCCGTGTATGGCATTAATTGCATTAGACCTTGAGCACCAACTCTACTATTAGCGCTTATATCAAATTCACTTTCTTGTCTAATTATAGAGAGTATTAATGATGAATCTGGAATTTTTCGTTTACCTACTTTTGAAGGAGTACTTATAATTGGATAATTATATTTATTATGAAATCTTTTTTGATAAGAAGCAATTTTAGAAACTTGAATAGCAAAATCAAATCTAGATATATCTGTAGCTAATTTAGCAGCTAAAACTTCGCTTCCTTTACTAATATCTTCATTAGCTAAATACCTTAGTATATGCTTGGTATATTTACTTTTTTTTAATTCATGCAAGAGATAAACTGTAGCTACCAATTTTTTTTTATAAAATTCTTGAATATAGTTTTTATCAATTTCCATTAAACCAGTTAATTTAAATTTATCATTTGGTTTAACTTTCATATGAGATAATTGTCCATAATATGTGGTTAAATATTTTGAACCTTCAAAATACCATTTTTTTGATTCATCATAATTTTTAAGTTCTTCATAAGTTCTTCCAAGCCAATAAGCTCCTCTAGATAAACTTATTGGATAGCCAACATTATTGTAAAATTTTATAAAATGATTTTTAGCTAGCAAGGGATCATTGAGAAAACTTAAAGCAATCCAACCACTCATCCATTCCGCTTCAGCGAGTTCAGGACCTTCTGATAAACCGTGATTGCTTGTTAATTTATAAGCAGTTTCATACCTTTTTTTATATATTAAAGATCTTGCTAAAATAAATCTTTCAGTCCACCATTTATCTGGTCTTACCATGTAATCTTTGGTATTTTTAATTTTTAATAAAATTTCCAAAGAACTATCAACTCTACCTTTTTTTCTTCTCCATTTTAATCTATCATAATTTAATCCAGAGTCATTTTTTAAACTTTTAGGAACTTTTTTAATTGCTAAATCAACACCGTATCCTCTTGTCATTAATAATTGTCTAGCGGTGTACAAATATTGATAATCTTTTGGTAAATATCTAAGCATACGTTTTAGATCCCAGTATTTATTTTCCCATGCTAAATAATCAGCCCTACTTATATAATCGTCATTAGATAAATATTTTTTAAATTTTTTCCTAAAATATATTAAATCACCCTTTGATAAATCTGCTCTAATAAAACCTTTTTTAATTAATTTTATTCCTCTTTCTTTATTTCCAACTCTTATTAAACTTTCACCTAATACCATTTCACCAAAACCACTCATCGCTTGATTTGAACTAAACCAATTTATTATCTCTTTTGGTGTTTGATTGTTTAAAGAAATTTTATGTTCTGCTAAATATTTTATTCTATCTAGTCTAGGGAAATCATCAAATTTTTCTATAAATTGTTTATATTCTGTAAACGTTGCTTTATTTCCCAAAGTTAGCAAATGTCTCCATTGAATAAAATTGTAAATTGATTGTGCTCTTGCTTTTTTTGCAACTTTTTTAGCATCTTTCCAATTACTTTTTTCCATAAATGAAATCGCTTGTTTTGCATATTTCACATCTCTATCACTGTAATATTTTGATTTTTTAACTTTTCTTAATCTTTGTTGTTTAACAATTAAAGGTTTATTTTTTGGTATAATTATACCATTAATTTTAGTTATTTTTTTTTTGATAATCTTTTCTATTTTTTCTACATTTAATTCATTATTAGGTTTTTGTTTTGGAATAATAATATTATTAGATAAATTATTTAACAAATCTCCTTTTTGTTGAGCAGGTTTAATTTTGGGAATGATTAGATCGCTTGAAATAGCGAAATTCATGCCTAAAAAAAAGAATATTGTTGATAAAATATATTTAAATGATTTAAGTAGCATTTTTTTTTAAATAAATGACAACTTATGTTATAAATATTTATGTTTAAAGGTTCAAATGTTGCTTTAGTTACCCCGTTCAAAAATAATGAACTTGACGAAGAAACTTATATAAAACTTATTAATTTTCATCTAGAAAATGGTACTAACGGTCTCGTTCCGGCAGGTACAACAGGAGAGTCTCCTACATTAACACACTCAGAACATGAAAAAGTAATTGAGCTATGCATTAATGAATCAAATGGAAAGATACCAGTTATTGCTGGCACAGGTTCAAATTCTACAGACGAGGCTATTGCTCTAACAAAACATGCCGAAAAAGCAGGTGCAGATGGGGCGTTAGTTGTTACACCCTATTATAACAAACCTACTCAAGAAGGTTTGTATCAGCATTATAAAGCTATAAACGACAATACAAGTCTTCCTATTATAATTTATAATATACCTGGTAGATGTGTAATTGATATGTCCGTTGATACTATGGCAAGATTATTTGAACTAAAAAACATCGCTGGTGTTAAAGATGCTACTGGAGATTTAAATAGACTTGATCAAACAATAAAAAAATTAGGACCAGATTTTATACAGCTTACAGGAGAGGATGGTCTGGCATACCAATTTAATAAAAGGGGAGGTGTTGGAATTATTTCAGTAACTGCTAATATTGCTCCTAAACTATGTTCTGATATGCAAAAATTTTCAAAATCTAGTAGTGATAACGAAGTAAAAGAAGCAGAAAGAATTGATGCTTTGCTTCAACCAGTGCATAAGGCACTATTTGCTGAAAGCAATCCATCGCCAGTCAAGTATGCAGCTAAATTATTAGGTTTATGCGATGATTCAGTCAGATTACCATTAGTAAAAATAATGGATGAAACAAAATTAAAAGTTAAAAATTCTCTTGTTTCTGCAAAATTATTAAATGAGTAAAAAACCCAACAGTGGTTTAAAAATTATAACTATTAATAGAAAAGCCTCTTACAATTACTTCTTTCTGGATATTATAGAAGCTGGGATTGTTTTAAAGGGTTCCGAAATTAAATCTGTAAGATCTGGGAAAGTTAATATAGCTGAATCATATGCAGTTGAAAAGAATCGAGAAATATTTTTGGTTAATTCCCATATACCAATTTATAAGCAAGCTAGTTATTCGAATCATAATCCTTATTCCGAAAGAAAATTATTATTTAATAAAAAAGAAATAAACAAACTAGTTGGAAAATTAAATGAAGATGGTTATTCGCTAATTCCAACAAAAATGTATTTTAAAAAAGGTAAAGCTAAAATAGAAATAGCAGTTGCTAAAGGTAAAAAACAATACGATAAACGTCATTCAAAGAAAACAAAAGATTGGAATCGTGAAAAAGCAAGATACTTTAGAAAATCAAGCTAATTATGCTTATTTAGCACTTGGATCTAATTTGGGAAATAAAATAAATAATCTTGAACTTGCTAAGTTTAACCTATCTAAAATCGGTGTTAAGGTTATTAAAACTTCAAGTTTTTATCATACTAAATCTTGGCCAAATAAAAATTTCCCCGATTTTATAAATTCCATATTACTAGTTAAAACAAATTTATTGCTAACAGAATTATTTAATAAAATTAAATTAATTGAGAAAACTCTTGGAAGAAAAAAAATGCCCAAAAATTACCCCAGGATATGTGATATCGATATTATTGATTTTAATGGAAAATGTTTAGAGGTAAAATTAAAAGCTCAAAAGATTAAAGTACCTCATTCAAATATGCATAAAAGAAACTTTGTCTTAATACCTCTTTATGAAATAAATCAAAATTGGTTACATCCAAAATTTAAAAAAAATATAGTTAATTTACTTTCAACTTTGCCAAATAACGATTTAAGAAGTATTAAATTTGGTTAAATCGCCTAATTAATGGTATAATATTTCTAATGTTAAATTCTAATGAATTAATTGATAAGGTAAAATCTTATAATAAGTTTCTTGACCCAAAAAGATTGTCTAAAGCTTATGATTTTGCACTTAAAGCTCACGAAAAACAAAAAAGAGATGAAGGTTCGCCATACATAATTCATCCTATTGCTGTAGCAAATATATTAACTGAATTAAAGTTAGATAGCGCAACTATAGCGACAGGATTGCTTCATGATACAATTGAAGATACTCATGCCACATATAAAACTATCGAAGAAGAATTTGGAAAAGAAGTTGCTGATTTAGTCGATGGTGTTACAAAAATTTCTGAATTTGAAAACCAAGCAATATCCAACTCAAAAGCAGAAAATTTTAGAAAATTAATATTAGCAACGTCGAAAGATATCAGAGTTTTGCTAGTAAAACTCGCAGACAGACTTCACAACATGCGAACAATGCACTTTGTAAATGATAAAGAAAAACAAATTAGAAAAGCAAAAGAAACTATGGAAATTTATTCTCCTCTAGCTGATAGAATGGGGATGAATAGAATAAGAGATGAATTAGAAGACCTATCTTTTGAAATCTTAAACCCTCAAGCAAGAAAATTAATAAAAGACAGACTGGATAAAATTAAAGATAATAATTTAATAAATTATAATTCTGTTTTAAGTGAGTTTGAAAATTTGCTTCAAAATAATAATATTAATTTTGAAATATTTAGTAGAGAAAAAACTCCTTTTTCTATTTGGAGGAAAATTCAAAAAAAAAGAACATCGCTTGAACAAATTACTGATATTATTGGTTTTAGAATTATCTTAGATAATGTAGAAAGCTGTTACAAATCATTAGGTTTGTTTCATAATAAATGGAATTGTATACCAGGAAAATTTAAAGATTACATTTCATCACCAAAAATAAATAAATATAAATCAATACATACAGCTATAATAGGTCCTAACAAAAGACCTATTGAGATTCAATTAAGAACAAAACAAATGCATGAGTTTGCTCAAAGAGGAATTGCTTCTCATTGGAAATATAAATCTTCAGAGAAATTTAATTCATTAACTTGGAAAGAGTACGATTGGTTAGCTGATTTAGTTGAAATTATAGATAAGAATGAAAACCCCGAAGATTATTATGAGTATACAAAATTACAAATGTTTCAAGAAAATGTTTTTTGTTTTACTCCGAAAGGATCTGTAATTAAACTTCCAAAAGAGGCAACTCCTATAGATTTTGCTTACGCCGTTCATACTCAGGTCGGAGATACTGCTGTTGGATGTGAAATAAATGGAAAAGAAAGTGCGTTACA
>CACACV010000052.1 GCA_902531025.1 uncultured Pelagibacteraceae bacterium
AATTATAGCAATAATCGGCTTAATCAATGTTCCTATAATTAAGTTTTCAGTAGATTGGTGGTCAACTTTACACCAGCCTGCTTCTATTAATTTACTTAAAGACACTACAATTCACTCCTCGATGCTTGTTCCATTAGCTATAATGACTGCGGCATTTGCACTATTTTCACTTTTGATATTTTTAATGAAATATAATACAGAACTGATAAAAATTAAGAACAAAGGATTAGATAGATTATGATAAACGAAATATTATTTATGAATGGTTATGGAACATACGTATGGTCATCATTTATATTTACTTTAATGGGTTTTTTTATTTTATACTCAGCAATTAATTTTCAGTTGATCAAAGAACAGAAAAAATTTGATGCAAAATTTAAAAATTTATCATCAGAAAAAGTTGAGTTAGCAAAAAAACAAGAAACTTATAGAGAATTATTACCAAATACTTCTATCTCAAAAATTTAAGTTTTCTTTTCATGTATGGTAAAAAAGTTAAATTACGGGCTTTTTTTGTTTTATTAATTTTTCTATCAACAATACTAACTATTTTTCTTGTCATCAAAGCTTTAGAGGAAAATGTTGTATATTTTAAATCTCCAACAGAAATAAAAAATTTATCTGAATTAGAAAATAAAAAAATCAGAGTTGGTGGAATGGTTAAAAAAAATTCAATTAGAACAAATGACTCTGAAATTAACTTTGTAATAACTGACTTTAAAAACGAATTATTGGTTAGCTTTAAAGGTTCTGTTCCAAACTTGTTCGAGGAAGGAAAAGGTGTAGTTGCTGAGGGATTTTTAAAAGATAGATCTTATTTGAAAGCAGTAAAGATTTTAGCAAAACATGATGAAAATTATATGCCTCCTGAAGTTAATGCGGCATTAAAGGATAAAAAATAGTGACCAATCAAATAGGTAATTATTCTCTATACATCGCATTATTTGCATCTATTTTTTTAATATTTCAATCATCTAATTCAATTAGAAATAAATCTAAAAATTTAGATAGTAAAATATTTTCAGCATTATCAGTTCAATCTTTGATGGTTTTGATAAGTTTTTTTAGTTTAATTTATGCTTTTGTTGTCTCTGATTTTAGCAATGAAACAGTTTATAACAATTCACATTCAACCAAACCTTTATTTTATAAAATTTCAGGATCCTGGGGTAATCATGAAGGAAGTTTACTTTTATGGTTATTAGTTTTAACAATTTTTCTATTTATTTTTTTTATTAGTTCAAAAAAGTTAATAAATAGTTATAGAGTATTAACTGTATTATTTCAGGAATTAATTATAATTGGGTTTTTATTATTTATTCTTTTTACTTCTAATCCTTTTTTAAATTTGTTTCCAATTCCAAAAGAGGGTACTGGTTTAAATCCAATTTTACAAGATCCAGCACTAGCAATTCATCCGCCTATTTTATACATAGGTTACGTTGGTACCTCTATAATATTTTCTTCATCATTAGCAGCTTTAGTTTGTGGAATGGTAAATAAAATTTGGGCCAATCATATTAAAAAATGGATAATAATTTCTTGGTTATTTTTAACTATTGGAATTTTGCTAGGTTCAATTTGGGCGTATTATGAACTTGGATGGGGAGGTTTTTGGTTTTGGGATCCAGTAGAAAATGTATCCTTGATGCCTTGGTTTTGTTTAACTGCTTTATTACATACAATTATAGTTCTAGAAAAAAGAAATATCTATCAATCTTGGACCATCATTTTATCTATAGCTACTTTTTCATTAAGTATGGGCGGTACTTTTTTAGTTAGATCGGGTATATTAAATTCTATACACACTTTTGCAAATGATCCGTCCAGAGGGATTTTCATTTTATGTTTTTTACTTTTATTGGTTTTATTGTCCATATTTATATTTTTTATCTTTCAAAAAAAATTATTGAAAAATTTATCAAACTCTTTTTTGGTTAGTAAAGAAACTGCAATTATAGTTAACAATTGGTTTATGATGTTTTTTCTTTCAGTTGTTTTAATTGGAACAGTATATCCAATTTTTTTGGAAGTAATTAATGGTTCTAAAATTTCTATTGGACCTCCGTTTTATCAAAAATTAATTGTGCCATTTTTAATACCATTTTTGTTATTTATGGCTGTAGGACCAAAATTAAAATGGATTAAAGATAATTTAAGTAAAATTAATTTAAGTCAAATAATATTATTTATCATATCAATAGTGATTTCTTACTTATTAGTTAAATTATATGGAATTTCTTATCTACTTATTTTACCACTATTTGCTTTAGCATTTTTTTTATTTTTTTTAACAATAAAAGATTTCTTTTCAAAGGAGTCATCTTTATCGCAAAAAGTATCTCATTTTGGTTTTAGTTTATTTATTCTTAGTATCTTATTTAATGGAATTTTAGCTAAAGAATTTTCTTCTAATATGAAAGTTGGAGATGAAAGAAAATTTATAAATAAAATTATTAAATTTGAAAATTTGAAAATAGTAGAAAAAAATAATTATAAATCTTTAATTGCAAACTTTAAAATATCTGACGAAAAGGGCAGTATGAATTTGAATCCAGAGGTAAGAATTTACAATCAACCAAGAACTTTAACTAGTGAAGCAGCTATTAATTCAACAATTTATTCTGATAATTTTATAGTATTTAATGTAATAAAAGATGATGGCTATTATAATGTTCGTTATCAGTTTAAACCATTAATGATGTGGATTTGGTTTTCCATAGTACTTATATCCACCGGCGGTATTTTAAGTTATTTAAAAAAAATGATTAAAAATATTAAATTTATAATCATTATATTATTTAGTTTATTTATTTTTTTTATATTTTTTAAGGGGCTAGAAAAGACAAACGATTACTTGCCAGAAAATAATTTAAATAAAATTGAGACCAATCTATTTTTTAAAAATCTTTACGGAAAAAATGAAATTTTATTAGGAGAATTGATTGATAAAAATAGTTTTTCAATAATTAATATTTGGGCATCATGGTGTTTGCCATGTAGAGATGAACATGCTTATTTGTTAAAATTAAAAAATATAAACGGAATAGATATTATTGGAATTAATTATAAAGATAAAAAATCAAATGCAACGGAATTTTTATCAGATTTAGGCAACCCTTATTATCAAGTTTTAATTGATCTAGATGGAACTAAATCAATTGAATTAGGAGCTATAGGTGTTCCAGAAACTTACTTAATTAAAAAAAATACAGTATTAAAAAAATATATTGGACCTTTGGATAATACAAAGTTTAAAGAGATAATTGAAATTATAAAAAATGAAAAAAATTAAATTAGTATTATATATTTTTAGTTTTACATTAATTTATTTAAATAATTTAAATGCTGATAACTCACAACAGGTTGATAAAATTTCAAAAAATTTAAGATGTTTGATTTGTCAAGGTCAGTCGGTTTATGACTCGCAATCTGATTTTGCTTTAAGCATGAAAATATTAATTGATAATAAAATTAATGAAGGAAAAAGTGATGAAGAAATTTACGCTTTTTTAAAAAATAAATATGGTGAATGGATAGTTTATGACCCAGAAATTAGCCAAAATACTATTTTACTTTGGGTAATTCCTTTGATTTTATTTATATTTGGCGGTATTTTAATTGTGAGAAAAGTATCTATAAAGTAGTTAAAAAATTTTATTATGAAAACATTATTAAAAACTTTTATTATCATTTTTATCATCATTACTTCTTCAAATGCTGATACGGGAAATAAATATAGTTTTTTTACAGGCATGTTCGATTTTAGTGATGAAAATAAAAAATCAAATTTATTTGGAATTCAACATATAAATGAAAATTTATATAGAGAAAGTTTTTTAGGAACTTTACAGCCAGTAACAGGAGCTTTTATAACTGCGGATAATGCAGGTTATATTTATACAGGTTTTCAAATTCCTAATAAATCAGGTTCTTTAACTTTTACCCCAAGTTTTACACCAGGTCTATATAGTGAGGGTGATGGAAAAGACCTTGGTCATGTAATTGAGTTTAAAACAGAAATTCAAATTACATATGAAATATCAAACAATAGTGAAATTGGAATGTCTTATAATCATATATCAAACGCTAGTTTAGGAGACAAAAATCCTGGAGCAAACAGTTATATGATCAATTTTATAAAAAAATATTAAATTATTATGAAATTAAAAGACTGTCATAATTTTTATGACTTTAGAAAATTAGCTAAAAAAAAATTACCATCCCCAATATTTCACTATATTGATGGAGCGGCGGATGATGAAATTACATATAAGAGAAATACATCTGCATTTAATGATGTTGATTTAGTTCCAAATGTATTAAGAGGGGTGGAAAATATAGATTTATCAACAACAATATTTGGAAAAAAATTAGACCTTCCATTTTATTGTGCACCCACAGCTTTACAAAGACTTTTTCATTATGATGGAGAAAGAGCAGTTGGAAAAGCAGCTCAAAAATTTAATACCATGTTTGGTGTTTCTGCCTTAGCTACAGTAAGCGTTGAAGAAATATCATCAATGATTGATACTCCAAAAATGTTCCAGTTTTATTTTCATAAAGATAGAGGATTAAATGATTCTTGCCTGGAAAGAGCTAAAGCAGCAAAATTTGATGTAATGGCATTAACAGTAGATACAATAACTGGAGGAAATCGTGAAAGAGATTTAAGAACTGGTTTTACATCTCCTCCAAAATTAACCTTATCAAGTTTATTTAGCTTTGCTATGAAACCAATGTGGGGAATAAATTATTTAACAAAAGGTAAGTTTGAATTGCCCCACCTTCAAGATTATGTAAAAGAAGGTACTAGCACTAATACCTCTATCGGTAAATATTTTTCTACCATGTTGGATCAATCTATGAATTGGAACGATGCTGAAAAATTATGTTCTCAATGGGGTGGTCATTTTGCTTTAAAAGGGATTATGAGTGTTGAAGATGCAAAAAAAGCAGTTGATATTGGGTGTACAGGTATAATGGTTTCAAATCATGGAGGAAGACAATTAGATGGTTCAAGATCTCCATTTGATCAATTACAAGAAATCGTGGATGCGGTAGGTGACAAAATAGATGTTATTTGCGAAGGAGGATTTCAAAGAGGCACACAAATGCTCAAGGCTTTATCATTAGGAGCTAAAGCATGTTCAGGCGGTAGATTATACCTTTATGCATTAGCTGCGGCTGGTCAAGCTGGAGTTGAAAGAGCTTTGGGACAGTATAAGTCTGAATTGGAAAGAGACATGAAATTAATGGGATGCACTAAAATAAGCGATCTTAATAGAAATAATTTAAGATTTAGAAATATTTAATTTATCAAATGAGCATCAAGAATTGTTATAATTTTGAAGATTTTAGAAAACTTGCAAAAAAAAAATTACCATCTCCAATTTTTAATTACATAGATGGAGGAGCAGATGATGAAGTTACATTGGAAAGAAATACCGATTCATTTGATGATTGTGATTTAATTCCAAACGTACTTGCAAATGTAGGTAAACCAGATTTATCTACAACAATTTTTGGAAAAAAAATAAATCTTCCAGTTTTTCTATCACCAACTGCTATGCAAAGATTATATCATCATGAAGG
>CACACV010000053.1 GCA_902531025.1 uncultured Pelagibacteraceae bacterium
GATTTTGATTCACTTCCTTATATTAAACCAATATAATTTACTGTCCATATAAGACGTGTGGTAACCAGAGAACAATTTTAGGAAATATTATAATAATTATCAATCCTATAACTTGGAGAACCATAAATTGCATCATGCCAAGGTAAATATCTTTCAAATCCCATTCTGGAACTACCCCTTTTAAGAAGTATGCAGATAGTGCTACTGGTGGTGAGAGCCATGCAGTTTGAAGATTTACAGCAACAAGTATTGCAAACCAAGTCAAATTAAATCCTAAAGCTTCTATTAATGGTAATATTATTGGAACTATAATCATTACAATTGGAACCCATTCTAAAGGCCAACCAAGAAGAAATATCATTGCCATTACCATTGCTAAAATAAGATATTTGTTCATGTCTAATGAAAGAAGAAAATCTGTAAGAACCATTGGGGTTCCCAATCTAGCAAAAACTGCTCCAAAGAAATTAGATGCTGCAACTAAAACCATTATTAAAGCTGTTATCTCTAAGGTCTTAACTAGTGCATCTTGTAATTTTGGCAGTGTTAATTTTTTATAAGCCAAAGCTAATATTAAAGATCCAGCAGCACCACAACCGGCAGCTTCTGTCGGTGTTGCAAAACCAAATAAAATACTCCCAAGTGCTGCGAATACTAATGCAGCTGGTGGAACTAAACCTACGAAAAATTCAATCCACACATCTTTCATATTAGTTGCTCTAAGTTCTTCTGGTAGTGGAGGTCCTAATTTAGGATTCATCATGCATCTTATTGTTGTATAAGCGGCATATAAACATGCTAGCAAAACACCCGGAAGTATTGCAGCTGCAAATAAATCAGTTACTGGTATTTCCATTATAGGTCCCATTACTACAAGCATAATACTTGGTGGGATTAATATTCCTAAAGTCCCTCCTGCTGTGATTGTTCCTGCGGCTAATCTTACATCATAATTAGATTTGTTCATTGACTTTGCAGCCATAATTCCAAGTATTGTCACAGAAGCACCGACTATACCTGTGGCTGCAGCAAATATTACAGAAACAAATAACACCGCGTAATACAATGAGCCTCTCACTTTAGCTAACATCAATTGGAACGCAGAAAATAATCTTTCCATTAATCCAGCTTGTTCCATCATAATTCCCATAAACACAAAGAGTGGAACGGCGGCGAGCGTTTGTTCGGTCATAACCATTGAAAATTGGAGAGTCATTAAATAGAAAACTAATTTTCCAAAACCTAGATAGCCAAATACAAAACCTAAAAAAATTAATGTAAATGAAATAGGAAAACCAACAAAAATTGCAAAAAGCATAACACCCACCAAGATGAAGCCAAGTATTGCCGGATCTATTAAATGTGATATCATTTTTCTTCCGGCCACCTGCCTTTGGTAGCAGCATAATAACTCTTAAATAACTCTGAAACTCCCTGAATTAATAAAAAAATAATACCAATTAACAAACATGTTTTAATTGGCCACATATAGGGCATCCAAGTTGTATCCATACCTTTTTCATTTCTCATTATAGACTCTTGGACAAAACCAACAGTCATATAACAAAAAACAATTAATCCTGGAAAATAAAACAGCAGGTAAAGCCAAAAATCTACTCGACCTTGGGTTTTAACTTTAAAATTTCTATATAAAAAATCAGCTCGAATATGAACACCTTTTGATAGTGCATATCCAGCACCTAACATAAATAAAGCACCATAAAAAAATCGGCTCATATCGTAAGCCCAAATAGTTGGTGATAAAAATAATTTTCTAGCTAGGACTTCATAAACCATTCCTAAAATAAGAGGTATAGTAATCCAACAAACTATATTACCAATTGTTTTGCTAAACTTATCTATCCCAACAATTGTTTTTGACATCCATATAGGCATGTCCTCTGGCATTTTATTAGATCCGCCTCTTCTTTCAGCGATCATTTCATCAGAAATATCTAATTTAGTTGGTTTTTTTGCCATGTATTTTTTCTTAAAAAAAAGCGGACTTAATAATTAAGTCCGCTTTTTTAATTTATTTTTTATTATGCTACTACTTCAATGTCGCTGCATGAGCCATTCCTAGCTGTGCATTTGACATTTGAGCTCCTGCCCAGTAAGGAACTGCTGTGTCAGCAAATTTTTTCTGAGAGTCCCATACTTTCTTAAAGAACGCATTTTCTTTTGAGTTCTTATCTAAAGTAGCATTAGCTGCTGCCATATACTCAACAAAGTAGTCTTTTGGAGTATCATGTAACTGAACACCATGCTTAGTAGTCAATTCATGAAGCGCTTCTCCGTTAACAAGAATTCTCCTTGCTAAAGATTTCATTAAAGAAGCGTCTGCCGCAACTTTTAATGAAGTTTTTTCATGGTCAGTTAGGCCATTATATTTTGTTCCATTTATGTAAAAGTCAGCATTAACAACTACTTGGTGTAAACCTTGTAGGTAATAATGTTTAAGAACTTTTTGGAAACCAAAAACCATGTCAGGCTTAGGGCAACACCACTCAGCAGCATCAATAGTTCCTGCTTCAAGAGCTGGAAGAATATCACCACCTCCCATAGCAACTGATGCAATTCCAATATCTTTATAAGTTTGTCCTGGAATTCCTGGAGGAGTTCTGAATTTTAGTTTTCTAAAATCATCCATGTTTTTGATTGGCTCTGGAAACCATCCTAAAGCTTCTGGTCCAACTGGTTGAAGCATAAAGCCTTTGATGTCTCTTTTCATTTCTTTCCAAAGTTGGTCATAAAGCTCTTCTCCACCACCTGATAAAAACCAAGATAAGAAAGCTATATTATCAATACCAACACCTGCACCTGCAACTGGAGATCCAAATAGCATAGCAGCAGGGTGTTCGCCTGACCAATAGTGAGTCCAAGCAAATCCACAATCAATTAAACCTTTATCAACAGCATCAAGAGTTTCTTTAACTCCTACAACTGTACCCGCTGGCATAATTTCGAATTTTAATGAACCACCTGTTAATTTAGTAACTGTATCAGTAAAGTTTTTAAGCATGACAACTTCGTCGCCTTTTGCATTAAGAACAGTCTGACATTTGAACGTTTTTGCAGCATTTGCATTTGATATGAAACCAAAAACTAAAGTTACCGCAAATAACATTGAAACGATTTTTTTCATTATTTTCCCTCTTTATTGTTAAATTTAACGAACATCATACTTGCAAAATTATCTTGGTGATACAAGTGCCAAATAAGATTAATTTTATAAAAAAAAGCTTTAAATAGCTTAATAATTTAAAATAAATTATAAGAGTTCTAAATGGAAAATTTTGATTTTATAATTATTGGTGCAGGATCTGCGGGATGCGTCCTAGCAAATAGATTATCTGCTAATCCTAATAACAAAATTCTTCTTTTAGAAGCAGGAGGAAAAGATAGTAACCCTTGGATACACATACCTGGAGGATATTTTAAAACTATGCACAATCCAGAAACTGATTGGTGTTTTAATACTGAGCAAGAACCAAATTGTGATAATAGACAAATGGTTTATCCAAGAGGTAAAACGCTTGGAGGTAGTTCGTCAATTAATGGAATGCTTTATATTAGAGGACAATCTAATGATTATAATTACTGGAGACAACTAGGAAATGTTGGTTGGTCATGGGAAGATGTTCTTCCTTATTTTAAAAAATCGGAAGATTTCCAGTTTGGTGAAAACGAATTTCATGGATCAGGTGGCCCTATAAAAGTTGAAAAAATAAGAGCAACATTCAAAGTTTTAGATTTATTTTTAGAAGCAGCTGAAGAATTTGGATATAAAAAAACTGATGATTTTAATAATGGAAATAATGAAGGAATGGGTTATTTCCCTTTTACAATAAAAAATGGTTTTAGGTGCAGTACAGCTGTAGGTTATTTAAATCCAATTAAAAAAAGGAAAAATTTAAAAATTGTTACTAATGCGCATATTAAAAATATTGAATTTGAAAATAAAAAAGCAACTGGAGTTAATTATTGGAATAATAATAATTTAGTTAAAGTTAAAGCAAATAAAGAAATATTATTAAGTGCAGGAACAATTGGTTCACCACATATTTTACAAGCATCTGGTATTGGTCCTGCAGAGTTATTAAAAAAAAATAATATTGAAGTTATAAAAGATCAACAAAGTGTTGGTCGAAATCTTACTGATCATCTAATGCTAAGACCTGTGTATAAAGTTAAAAACTTAGAAACTTTAAATAATATTTATTATAGCGTTACAAAAAAAATTCTTTCTGGATTACAATTTTTATTATTAAGAAAAGGACCTTTAACAGTTGGTGCTAGTTATGTTTGTGGATTTGTAAAAAGTGACACTCATTTAGAAACTCCGAACTTACAATTTCATATTTCACCGGCAAGTACTGATCAATTAGGAAAGTCATCGCTCCATAAATTTCCAGCTTTTACCCCCACGATAACTAATGTTAGGCCTACTAGTCGTGGCTCAATTGAATTAAATTCTCCTGATACAAGGGTATCTCCTAAAATAAAAATGAATTATTTATCGACTGATGAAGACAGAGAGATTGCAGGTAAATCGTTAAAAATTGTTCGAAAAATCGTTATGGAGTCTAATGCTTACAAAGTTTACCAGCCTGAAGAATTAAGACCAGGTATTAATATAACTGACAATGAAGCTTTAGCAAAAGAAGCAGGAAAATATGCCAATACAATATTTCACCCTGTTGGTACATGTAGAATGGGAAATGATGATGATGCTGTTGTAAATGATAGATTGGTTGCTCATGGATTAGATAATTTAAGAGTAGTTGATGCATCAGTGATGCCTCACATTACTTCTGGAAATACTAATGCTCCTACTATTATGATTGCAGAAAAAGCTTCTGATATGATAATAGAAGACAACAGATCATGAGTGAACAGATTATAATATTTCTCCAAATTATATTCATAGACTTAGTTTTAGCAGGTGATAACGCCATTATCATTGGTATGGTTGCATCGAAGTTTCCTTTAGAGCAAAGAAAAAAAATAATTTTCTGGGGGATTGGAGCGGCAATTATCTTAAGAATAATATTTACACTTTTAACAGCCTACTTGCTTCAAATAACAGGTTTAAGATTGATTGGTGGAATTCTTCTTCTTTATATCTGTTACAAATTATATGTAGATGTAATTAAAAAATAACTCTAAAGATAATGAAGATATAAAAGTTGATAATTCATCCTTTTTAAAAGCTATTACAACAGTAATTTTAGCTGATATAA
>CACACV010000054.1 GCA_902531025.1 uncultured Pelagibacteraceae bacterium
AATTTGACTTAATATTTTCTTCTAATCTTACTGATCTAGAAATAAAATTATCTGATTTTTTTTTTAAAGTTTTTTTAAGGGTTGTTCTTTTTTGATTTTTTTTAGATTTTTTTATTTGACTAATTTTTTTATTTTTTATGCTCTTTTTTCTTTTTTTAATTTTTATTTTAGGATTCTTTTTTGACTTTTTTGAAATAAAAATTTTTTTCCTATTCTTTTTTATTTTTTTTCTTTTTTTTTTCATTGATTTAATTTATCGATTTATCAGTAATAAATTAATAAATATAGTCTCTAGTAGTTGGGGCAGATACATTATCCTTTGTTAACTGTAATTGAAATACAACCTGATCTCCCCATTTGAATGCCATTTCACAACTAGCAAGGTAAAATTCCCACATTCTGAAAAATTTTTCATCAAACATTTCTAAAACTGTTGTTTTTTTTGATAAAAATCTTTCTTTCCAGTTTCTTAGTGTGTGAGCGTAATGCATCCTTAAAACTTCCATATCAGAAATAATTAAGCCAGAATCCTCAATTGGCCTAGCTATATGACTTAAACTTGGCGTATAACCGCCAGGAAATATATATTTAGTAATCCATGGTTGAGGGTTTCTTGGTGGATTGCTAGAACCAATCGTATGTATTAAAGCAATACCTTTGTCATTTAGAAGTTTTGATACTGTATTAAAATATTTTTTATAAAATTTTCTTCCCACATGCTCAAACATTCCAACACTAACTATTCTATCAAATTTTTCATTTAATTCTCTGTAGTCTGCCAATTTAAATTCAACTTGATTTCCTAAATTCATTTCTTTTGCTTTATTTTTACTATATTCCAATTGGTTCTCAGAAAGAGTAATGCCGGTTACTGAGGCATTGGTTTTTTGTGCTATATTTATTGCCAAGGTGCCCCAACCTGAGCCTATGTCTAAAACTTTTTGATTTGGCTTAATATTAAGTTTTTTTATAATATGATTCATCTTATTTTCTTGCGCTTGCTCTAAAGTATCGTTTTCATTTTTAAAATATGCACAAGAATACTGTCTATTTGTATCTAAAAATAGATCATAAAGACTTTCTGAAATATCATAATGATGACTTACGTTATTTTTTGAGACCAAACCTTTATTAAAGTTTGTTAAGTATCTAAAGGTTCCTTTTATTGTATTAATTATTTTTCCATAAATATTTATATCGCCTCTGCCAATATTTCTTAAAGCTATTTCTAAAAACTCAGTAAGTGTTCCATTTTCAATTATCAAAGATCCATTCATATAAGCTTCACCAAAATACAAATCTGGATTCCAGAGTAGTTTATAATTCAAATTTTTATCAAGTAGCTTTATAATTATAGGATTATCTTTAATAGGTTTTCCTATTACATATTTTTTTGAACTAGAATCAATTAATATAAATCCATCATATTTAAACAAATTATTTAAAAAATTTACTAAATTCATATTAAGCAGCTTTTAAATTTGTTATATTAAAGTCTAATTTTTTTAAACTTGAAAGCATTTCTTTTTTATCTATTTCTGACAATAACTTTAATGGGGGAAGAACATTTTTATATATTGCATCTTTCTCGGACATAAAAGAATGAAGTCCAGATATTAAATTATATTTATCAAAAACTGCTCTTACATCACATAATTTTTTATTTGAATCTTGTGGAGATTTATTAAAAAAATTGTCATAAACTTGTCTAGCCAATAAGGATGTTACATTAGTAGTTGCGGTTATAATTCCTGAGCAACCTAGTTCAAGTCCTTTTAATAATTTTGATTCAGAACCTGGTAAAATAGAAAAATTTTCAATTTGTAAATCTTCGTATAAATTGTATGAGCTATCTTTTACTCCAACGATTTTATTTGGAAATTTATCTACTAATTTTTTTATACAATCTTTGCTAAATTTGTATCCAGAAAGTTTTTCAAAATTATACAAAATAATTTTACATTCATTTACTTCTTCAATTAATTTTGAATAAAAGTTAATTACATCTTCATCATCATATTTATAATAAGCAGGAGGCATTATTAAAAATTTATTAAAATTTAAAGTTTTAGATATTTTCATTAAATTTATTGTGTCAGATAATGAATTTAAACCAGTTCCAATAATAAATTTTTCTTTAAATTTACTTCCAGGCAGATGATTAATTAATTGTATTTTTTCACCTAGCGATATTAGTTGCGATTGACCAGTACTTCCAAAAAAAACCACTCCATGACAACCATTATCAATTAACTGTTCTGCATGTAAAATGGTCTTTTTGTAATCAAGTTCCAAATTCTCATTTAGTAAAGATAATGAGGCAGCATATATTCCATTTATCATAATTGTTTATTCTTTATATAAATATAGATTAAATCTTTAAAAAAATTAATAGTAAATTTTAAAATGAATGTAGGTGTTTTTTTAAATTATATAGGTTTAGGTTCAAATATATTGCATTTAACTTATTGTCATCAGATAGCCAAAAAATATGGTCCCGTAACAATTATAACTTTATGCGGAAATCTTGGTCAGGCACTTGAAGACGATCCAAATATTAAAGAGGTAATTTTAATAAAGAAAAATAAAAAAATAACTGATATTCCAATTATATCACTTGTACTAAAAAAGCTTTTATTAAAAAAAATTTTTATCTTTTATCCTAGCCCAAGATTATACATTGCGGCTAAATTAGCAGGAATAAAAACAGTATATAATTATCCTTTATTTAAAAAAAAAAATTTACACCTTGTTAATGCAGCAAATAAATTAACTTGTGAAAGCTTAAATATAAACTCTTGTCCTACAGAAACAAAATTTTTCGTAAAAAATGAAAAAATTAATCATGCAAAAAAATATTTTAATAAAGATAATTATAATATTGTAATTGGTGCAGGATCTTCTGGCCCAGACACTAGATGGGGGGAGAAAAATTTTATATCTCTGATTAATAAGTTAAACGAAAATGGTAATTACTTTTTTTATATTCAGTGTGGTCCAGAGCAAAATGAGATATCTAAAAATATCATCGATAAAATTAAAAAAAAAAATTGTATGGATTTAAGCAAAATGAATATTTCAGAAATAATACCAATTTTATTTTTAAGCGATATGTATGTTGGTAACGATTCTTTTTCACACCATATAACCGCTCAATGCAATAAACCATCAATAGTGTTGCTATTAAATTCTCCTAAAGCTTATTCTGATTACAGCTTGAATCATCATAGGATCATTCCAGAAAATGCTAAGTTAGAAGAACTAGATCATTCATCAAATTACCAAGCAAACTCAATAAGCATTGAAAAAGTTTTTAAAAAAATTGTTGAATTAAAGAGTTAAGAAATCTGTTTTAAAATTACGTCTTTAGCTTCATTTACGATAGTTGCCAATCTATTTAATTCTGGACTTACATCAGGATGTATTTTTTTCATAATTTTTTTATAAGATTTTAACACTTCATCTTTTGAATATTTCCTCATTGGATCTAAATTAAGTATTTTATAAGCTTCATCAATTGATATACTTTTTCTATCAAAATTTTGATTTATATTATTAAAGTTAAATCTCCCAGAATTTTTTAAAACTCTGAACAGACCCCAGAGTCTAAGGATTTGAAATAAAGATATACCTGCCTTAGTTTTAATTAATGGCAATATAGCTAGAACAAATGGTAAAGAAAATATAAACCTCCCAGCATAAGCCATAATTAAAGCTAAAAGAATAGATGAAATAATTATCAAAAATCTGATCATTTTTGAAATTTTTTTGGTAGAACTTTTTGCAAACCAATTAAGAAAAATATAAATAACTATAAAAATTATTACTGTTATAAAAAAAATATTCATATATTAAATTCTGTATAAATGAAAATACCACAACTTCAAAAAAAGCCAGAAATGAAATCTTGTCACAACAAAACTTGGCAAGACGATTATAGCTGGATACACCAAACAAATATTTTAGAAGTACTGAAGGATAGTTCAAAATTAGTAAAGGAAGTGAGAGAATATTTAGAAGAAGAAAATACTTATTTTGAACATAGCATGAATGATACAAAGGAAGTTCAAAAAAAAATTTTTGATGAAATTAAAGGAAGGATTAAGTTAGACGATGAGACGCTACCTTTTAAAGATATAAAATATGAATATTGGACCAAAACTACAACAAAAGGAAATTACTCAATTAAACTAAGAAAACAAATTGGCTCTGAAGAAGTTGAAGAAATATGGAATGGAGATTTAGAAAAAGATAAATTAAAGACCGAGTATTTTGGGGTTGGCGATCTTGAAGTAAGCTATAATGATAAATATCTTGGTTTCTCTTTAGATTTAAAAGGGTCTGAGTACTATACCATTTATATTAGAGATATTGAATCTAATAAACTTATTACTGAAAAAATTGATGAGACAAGTGGAGGTATAACTTTTAGTTTAG
>CACACV010000055.1 GCA_902531025.1 uncultured Pelagibacteraceae bacterium
GCTCAATGTCTCCTGGATTTTCTTCAACTAGATTAAGTTTGATAGATAGAGATATTATTTGGGTAACTGCTCATATAAGAGGAGGAATGGAAAGAGGTATGAAATGGTGGAAAGAAGGAAAATTACTAAATAAAAAAAATACTTTTGAAGATTATATCGCAGTAGGAAAATATTTAATTGAAAAAAAATATACTTCTTTTGGAAAAATTATTGGAATGGGAGGATCTGCAGGAGGTCTTCTTATGGGCGCTGTTGTTAATAAAGCTCCTGAATTATTTTTAGGTATAGTTATGGCAGTTCCTTTTGTGGATTCTTTAACAACAAATTTAGATCATTCATTACCTTTGACTGTTGGAGAGTTTGATGAATTTGGAAATGCAAAAGATAACAAAGAACATTTTGATTACATTTATTCTTATGCTCCATACAATAATATAAAAAAAATGGATTATCCTAATATGCTAATTACAACTAGTTTAAGTGATAATAGAGTATTATTTGACGAACCTGCAAAATTTACAGCAAAACTTAGAGATTATAAAACTGACAACAATCTATTATTATTAAAAACAGAAATGAATGCAGGGCATGGAGGTAAATCTGGAAGAGATGGGGCCATCGAAGAAATAGCAATTGATTATTCTTTTATTCTAAAGGTATCTGGTAAATTATAAGTTGTTATCCGGGATTACCATCACCATCCAAGTCTGGTTCAGGGCATGGACCCGCACAATCACTTCCATCTGGATTAATGGTAGTTCTTGAATCTGGATTCAATGTTCCATCTGGATTTACTGAACCACCCTCTGGCATAGATTCTAATGCTTCTTTAACAGATATCTCTTGCCCATCTGCTCCTCTAATTACAGCTCCAGCATCTAAAGTAGATTGAATTTCAGCAATTGCATCCTTCAAATCCTCACCTAGGGCGTCTGCAGCAGATTTTATATTTGTATTTCTTGTTGCTGCTAGTAAATCAGTGGCAGCACCTTGCACTTCTCCGAGTCCAACTACATCAACTCCTTCTGCTACTGCTTTTGTTGAACCTGGATTCATGTATTCGATCATTGAACATTCTGCTGATCCACATGGTAATATTGGAGCATTAGCACCATTCTGTATGTATTCATTGACCATATCTGATGGAATTGCTCCTGATGCAATTAATTCATAAGCTTGTCTATCAGTTAAAGAGTTCATTACTTTTGTGAGTAACATATTTTCTTTAACTGAGCTCATTTTCATTTCTCTATCTGCTTCTTCAAAAACATATTTTAAATCTCCAACCTCACAATCAGATGTTCCACAAGCAAGTATAGGAGCATTTTTTCCATTTTTAATATATTCATTTACTAAATCAGAATTAATTACACCGCTAGCTAATAAACCATAAACTTGTTTATCACTCATAGAATTCATAACATTAGATAAATTTTTATTAGATTTAATTTCACTCATTTCCATTTTTCTATCTTTATTCTTTGCAATTGTTTCTCTAGGATCCCAAGCACCTTCCTCACCAGGTCCAAGATCACCTCTATCTAATTCATCTAAAAGATTTTTAAGTTCTTGTTCCAGCCTAGCTAACTCTTTTTCAGCTTTTTCATAAGCTTTTCTTGCTTCCTCTGAAGCATTTTTTGCTTTTTTAGCTGCGTCTCTTGCGGCCTCTGCAGCTTTTTTTGCGGATTCTGCTTTAGCTACTGCATCTTTATATTCTGTTGAAGTTTTATCTTTAATCTGATCGGCTTTAGCTTGAGCGTCTTTAGCTTTTTGCTCTAATTCCTTTGCTTTGTTAAGTGTATTTTCAGCTTCTTTAACTGCTTTTTCAGCATTTTCTTTTGCTTTTTTAGCTGCCTCTGAGGATTCAGTTATTACTAATCCAGTAACATAAACATCAATTTTTGAAGTATCTAGTTTAAGCTCTTCACCTGTAACATCAAACAATCTAGAGCCCCATTTAGAATAAAATTTATCTAAAATGAAATCTATATTTTGATCGATGCAATCTTGATCGCAAGGCCCTTTATTTTCTGGTCCACCTAAATAATCCTCAATTGCATATCCAAAATTATATAAATCAATAACTGAGTTTTTTGCATCTAAAGCAAATTTATCTATTTTAGCTTGATCGGTGATGCCTAATTTTGCAGCTCTTTCTCTTACAAGTTTTTCTGTATCTGAAATTGCTTTTTCTACTTCATCAACATCATCTGGATTTATAGATTTTTCTCTATTTTCCATTGCATATTTTAAAGCTCCTAATCCAGTTACATAAAACTTAATAGCTTTCTCATCTCCTATATCTCCTAAGTTTCCAGGAGTAAAATAATCAGCTTCAATTGTACCAAATCTATCTTTCATCATTTTTGATAATACTTGATCCATTTCTTCTTCAGACAATCCTTTTTGAAGAAGAGCTTCTCCTGTCTGATAAGCAAATTTTAAACTACTAAACATTGTATCGAATGTGTTATTTGCAATCTGTTTTGCTTCCTCTTTTGAGAAACCTTGATTTAAAGCTTCTTGTAAAACTTTATCAGCCGTAGCCTCTGCAGAAGCTCTAAGTTCTTTCTCATCATTCGGATCTAATGTTCCAAAATCTGTTGCAGCCTTTTTTGCCATAGCAACACTCGTGATCCAAGCATCAACATGATTGATTTTTCTAGTATCATTCTGTCCGTAACCTATATTGCTCATCCAATCACTGTATTTATCGTTTAAAATTTCGAAAGTTTTTTCTCCAGCCTCCAGATCTGTCATTCCTTGGGCTTTAAATCTTGCAAATGAACTTTTTTGCACAAATCCCATATCTAGAAATCTTGTGGCAGCATTGCTAGCTAAAACACTCGCTTCATTTTCTGAAAGACCTGCTTTTATTGCTGAGTTATAAACTTCCTCTGCAAGTATTAATTCTTCTGGTACCATGCCTGTTGTTATTTTTGGTTCAGAGCTTTCTGGAATAAATCTCGATGCCAAACCTTCTAATCTTACAAAATCATTTTTAGATATTTCTTTTATATTTTTAGCTTTAGTGCTGTTTTTATAAATATTTTCAAGTGAATTATAATTTTCATTTACTGCTTGGATAGAGCCCTCAATTTTCTTGATTGCATCCTTAGTAGATTTTAACCAACTTTTCATATCATTATATTTAAAGGTAGCTGATCGAGCTTCTGCAGCTGCTTTTTTTGCCTCTTTTGCAGCCTCTTTAGCTTTTTCTACAGCTTCTTTAGCTGCTTTTGAAGTTTGATCAGCTATTGAGTTTGCCGTTTCCTGAGCTTTTTTAGCAGCTTCTTGAGCTTCTTCTGCTGCTTTTACTGCTGCATTTCTTTGTTCTTTAGCCTTTTCAGCATTCTCTCTATCACCTTTTGCTTTTTCAATTAAATTTTTTAACTCTTTAACCTTTGGATCATCTTGAGGATTAGTTGTTCCATCTTTAGGAATGCTTATTTTATTAATCTCATCTTTAACTTTATTTATATCTTTTACACTTAAGCCAGAATTTTTAAGATCTTTTTCAATTGAATTTATGGTTTTTAGTCTCTGTGCAGGATCTGAATTAATAGAATTTATTATTTCTGCAAAATTAATAGTATCAACCCCAAGATTATTTAAATTATAACTGATCGAGTAGACATTTAAACCTTGATTAGACAAAGAGTCTAGCTTTTCAACAAATTCAGCTAATTTTTTATTTTTTGATTTTTTCATACTGTCAGTTACAGACTTTATTTTTTTAATATCTTCAGGGTTAATAGATTTCATGTCTATTTGAGACATATCTGATGTTATTTCTTGAGGTATAAGCTTTTCAATGTCTGAAATTGATTTTGTAATGAAGTCTAAGGTGTTTTCTGTACTTTTATAATTCCCACTTAGAAAAGATTCATTTAAAAAAGATTTTGTTTTATCAATTTCAATTATTGCTTTATCAATTATTTTTGATTCTTCTGAATAGGCTTTAGGCAATTTAT
>CACACV010000056.1 GCA_902531025.1 uncultured Pelagibacteraceae bacterium
TCAAAATTTAATTGAAGCTCTTTCCATCTTTCATAACCGCTTGTTGGTACTTTTAATGGTTGGCACAGTTGTATGGCTCTTAAAGCACTTTCAGCAAGAACCTTGTAAAATCCCTGACCAGGCATATTCATTCTAGCATGGTCAAGTATTTCTGTCTTAATCAAAGTTCCATCCGGTTTTAATTTTAACTTAATTCGTACTAATAAGTTTTCATTATATGGTAAACCTAAAGGTATGCTCCAACAACCAAAAATTTGAGCTTTTAATGCATCTTCTTCGCTTAGTGTTAATTTTGAAAAATCCATAGTAGAATCTTGGGATTGAGTTATTTTTTTCAATTTTTTATTTGTTTCTCCAAAATCTTCTTTTGATTTATCAATTAATGCAGCAATATTATTCGGATCAAATAATTCTTTTTCCTCAAATTCTGATGCTTGCTTAACTTTTGTATCTTCTAAATTAGGCTTTATTTTTTCTGTATTTGTTACCAGGCTTTTTTCTTTTTTTGTTTCTTTTGAGGGTTTTTGTTTCTTTTCTTCTTCAAGCTGAACTTTTTCTTTTTTTTTGTCAGGTAAGGCCACTGAATCCAATTTTTCTTTTTTAATTTTTTTAATTTTATTTTCTGGAGTTGGCATTTTTTTAGGGGCTAGTTCTTTAACTTCTTTATTAATATCTAAATTAACTTTTTTATTTTTTTCTTTTTTAATTTTTTTGGGTGGAGCTTGCTCTGAAGCTAATTTTTCATTTTTTTTTGCTTTTTCAATTATTTTTTTTGCCTTTGGTGCATAAGGAATATTTGTATTTTTACCAATTTCTATTAATTCTACCGAAACTAAAGGCGGAACATCAATTGGTTTTTTAGCGATAAATGGAAAAGCTACTACACTCATTACTATTATTAACATGTGAAAGCCTGTTGACAATATTATGTTAGAGCTTTGGTATAAATTTGAATTCATTAATGCTTTTCTTATCTTTCTTTATACGGTTCAGAAATAAGAGCAACTTTGGTAAAACCTGAACCAGATAACATTCCCATAATCTCAAGAACTCTCCCATAATTTATGGTTTTGTCGCCTCTTACAAAAATTCTTGTGTCTGTTCTATTGTTAGAAACTGCCATAATTTTTGCAATTATTTTTTCATATTCAACTTTTGTTTCTTGAATAAATATTTCTCCTTTTGCGTTAATAGTTAAAGTTAAAGGCTCGGTCTCTTCGGGTAATGTGTCTGCAGAAGTTTCTGGTAAATCAACTTGGACCCCAACTGTCAATAAGGGCGCTGTAACCATAAAAATTATTAGAAGTACTAGCATTACATCAACAAATGGTGTTACATTTATTTCGCTAATAGGTTCTTTTTTTGAACTTCTTAACTTAAATGCCATTTTAAACTATTGTTAAAAATCTCTTAGAAAAGTTTTCTAGTTTTTGTGAATATTTTTTTGAATCATTGCCAAACTTATTATAAGCAACAACAGCAGGTATAGCAGCTAGCAAACCTAAAGCTGTCGCAAATAACGCTTCAGCAATACCTGGTGCTACTATTGCAAGACTTGTATTCCTTGATATTGCAATAGATTGGAAAGAATTCATTATTCCCCAAACTGTTCCAAACAATCCTATAAATGGTGCAATTTGTTTTTTTGAAAATGGTGAAGTTAAAGATGTATTTGAAATGCCAACAATGGCAGAAGGTAAAAAAAATAAAAGACAAGTAAACGGTCATCAAATGTTTAATGAATTGTCTTATAGAATAAAAAAGTACGATACGCATAAAATTAATGTAGTTGTAGAACAAGTTTCTGCTATGCCAGGGCAGGGAGTAACAAGTATGTTTAATTTTGGTCAATCTTTTGGAGTTATAAAAGGAATTTGTGCCGCCATGCAGTTACCTATATTTTTTGTTCGGCCTGCAAAATGGAAAAAACATTTTGAATTGATTAATACTCAAAAAGATGCAAGCAGAACAAAAGCTATCGAAATGTTTCCAAAAATTTCTTCAATTTTATCAAAAAAAAAAGACTCAAATAAAGCTGACGCGATATTAATTGCCAGTTTTTATGAAAATGTTATAAAAAACAATAAGTAGAACACTTTTATAGACAAATTCATGACACATTTTAGTGTGAAATCCATTATATGGAAGCTGATATATCTTCACAAGCAGTAGGCCTTGCTAGCAATACTGATTTTTCGATTATGAGTTTATTTATAAGAGCAGACATAATTGTAAAATCGGTAATCATTATATTAATTGCAAGTTCAATTTATTCTTGGGCAATCATTTTTGATAAAGTTAGAATGTTTAAAAAAATAAATAAAAGCGCAGAAGACTTTGAAGAAAAGTTTTGGAAATCAAAATCAGCAGAGACATTTTATAATAATTTACCATCTTCAATTAATGACCCTATGGCACAACTTTTTAAAACTTCAATGCAAACAGTCATTAAATCTAGGTCAAGATCTAGCTTAAATGAAAAGTTGCCAGCTATATTAGAAATTAACATTGAAAAACAAATGACCACAGTTGATAAAAATTTTACTTTTCTTGCTTCTGTTGGTTCAACGGCACCATTTATAGGATTGTTTGGAACAGTTCTATTTTTATTATCTGTCAAAGTTTCAACAATAACTGCGGTTTTACTTGGACCAAATCCTTCATATCTAATATTTTCAAAATTTGAATCAGCACTAATTGATGATTTATCGATTGCTCTTTCAATATTATCTTTCGGCATATTGACCGATCTTGCAGTTTGTATGGCAGATCTCAATCGAGCGTTCATATCAGGATTTTTATCTCCAAGCTTAGCCGCAACAGTAATTTCTCTGGACAATTTTGAGAAAATTTTGGATCTTTGTTTATCTGCCTTTCCTTTTTTATGTTTTATTCCAGCCCAATGAGAGTGTCCAGCCATGATCAATATATATTTTTTAATTCCCCTCCGAATATAAAGCTATTAACCTTATTTGCCAAACCGTTCTTGGGATCAGCCTGAACTAAAACTCCTGACAAAGATGCTTCACCTTTTGCAGGAAAATGTTTTGTTGAATCTTTTTTAAAAAATCTATTTATAGAATTTTCTATATTCATTCCAATCACTGAATTATAATCTCCACACATTCCTGCATCAGTTAAATATGCTGTACCATTTTTCAAAATTCTTCCATCATTGGTTGGTACATGAGTGTGGGTTCCAACAAGTAATGTTGCTGAACCATCAAAAAAATGCCCCATTGCCATTTTTTCACTAGTAATTTCTCCATGAAAATCAACAATTAAAAAATCATATTGGTTTTTAAGTTTATTTTTTTCTAAAAATTTTTTAGCTTCAATAAAAACATCATCGCATTTTTTCATAAAAACATTTCCCATAAGATTTAAAACTCCAATTTTAAATCCTTTTTTTGAATTATAAATTCCAAAACCTTTGCCAGGTGAATTGCTTAAAAGGTTCAATGGTCTTAATAATCTCTTTTGTTTTGAGATAAAATCAAAAGTTTCTTTTTGATCCCAAACATGGTTTCCAGTCGTAATAACATCTACACCTGAACTTAGTAATTCATTTGTAATATTTTCTGTAATTCCAACTCCTTCTGTTGCAGCATTTTCACCATTAGCCACAACGAAGTCTATTGATTTGTCTTTAATTATTTTTGGAAGATTCTCTTTAACTGAGATACAGCCCGAATCTCCAACAATATCACCTAAAAATAATATATTCATTATTTGATATAATTTTCTGTAAAAATAAAATCTAACTTTTTATCATATTTGCTTACTGGTAATTTGGTCACTTCTTGAAAAGAAAAAGCCATACCAATTATTAATATTTTTTTAATTTTTTTTATTTTTTGAATGTATCTATCATAATATCCTCCTCCATAACCAAGTCTAAATTTTTGTTTGTCAAAGGCTAA
>CACACV010000057.1 GCA_902531025.1 uncultured Pelagibacteraceae bacterium
GTAGCTGGAGATCCTCCTTCTGCTTCTCAGATTAAAGGGCCTACAATTCAAGAATATGATCAAGAAGGTGTAGTAGCGCCATATAATATTGATGCAATTGCTCAATCAGAAGGTTGGGACAGTTTATTAGATCCAATGATTGCAGCTGTTCACAAATGTCAAAACAACAGCGGTCCTTATTGTGCAGCTCCAGTAAACATTCATAGAATTGATTGGATGTGGGCTAACAAAGCAGTATTCGATAATAATGGAATTTCAGTTCCAACAAGTTGGGATGAATTAAATGCTGCAGCTGAAAAATTACAAGCTGCTGGTATAATTCCATTTGCTCACGGTGGTCAAGCTTGGCAAGATGCTACAGTCTTCGAGGCAGTAGCTATGGGTATTGGTGGAAATAATTATTACAAAAACTGTTATGTTGATTTAAAAGAAAATTGTTTAAGAAGTGATACGACTGTAAAAGTTTTTGATCAAATGAGAAAACTTCAAGGTTTTACTGACGAAGGTAGCCCAGGAAGAGACTGGAACGTTGCTACTGGAATGGTTATCGAAGGTAAAGCTGGTTTTCAAATTATGGGTGATTGGGCAAAAGGTGAATTTACTGCTGCTGGAAAAGTTCCGGGCGTAGATTACTATTGTGCAGCAACTCCTTCTAACAATGGATATTTGTATAATGTAGATAGTTTTATATTTTACAAAACAAGTGATCCAGATAAACAAGAAGGTCAAAAATTATTAGCTAAACTAATGATGGGAAAAAACTTTCAAAAAGTTTTCAACCTTTATAAGGGATCAATTCCAGCACGTTTAGATGTTCCAATGGATGAATTTGATAAATGTGCAAAAACATCAAATGCGGATATTAAAACTGCAGGCGCAAAAGGTGGATTAGTTCCAAGTTTTGCTCATGGAATGGCGCAAGGTAATACTATGAAAGCTGCTTTGCAAGATGTTATCACAGAACACTTCAATTCTGATATGTCTTCTGTCGATGCAGCAAATGCTTTGGCTGACTCAGTTTTAGACAATATGTAAAAATATAAAAATTAAGGCCACCTATTTTTAGGTGGCCTTTTTTTTTAATCAAAATAAAAAACATTTATAATGTTCAAGTGGTTAGAAAAGAATTTACCTAAAATCGTAATGGCCCCAGCGGTTGGATTAATTGGCTGGTTTGTTTATGGTTTTGTACTTTGGACTTTATATATATCTTTTACAAATTCAAAAATCTTACCAAAATATGAATTATGGGGTGTTGGCCAGTACGTTAAACTTTGGGGTTCTAGAAAATGGCTTATCGCAGTAGATAACTTGATTATTTTCACAGTATTATTCTTAATTTTTTGTGTTGTGATTGGGATTATTCTTGCAATATTTTTAGATCAAAAAATTAGGGCAGAAGGTTTACTGAGAACGATTTATTTATACCCTATGGCCCTCTCATTTATTGTTACGGGAACTGCTTGGAAATGGATTTTAAATCCTACACTCGGTATCCAAAAAATGTTCATTGATTGGGGTTTTGAAAACTTTACCTTTGATTGGCTGGTTAATAGGGAAATGGCAATTTATACCATAGTTATTGCGGGTGTCTGGCAATCTGCTGGTTTTGTAATGGCACTATTTTTAGCAGGATTGAGATCAGTTGAGGATGAAATTGTTAAGGCGGCTAAAATAGATGGTGCCAACTTATTTACAGTTTATTGGAAAATTTTACTTCCAATGATGAGACCTGTATTTTTTACAAGTTTTGTAATTTTAGTTCATATATCAATAAAAAGTTATGATCTTATAGTTGCACTAACTCAAGGTGGACCAGGCATATCTACAACTATGCCTGCGCTATATATGACACAAACTGCATTTCACAAAAGTCAGGTTGGTTTATCAGCTGCAAGTGCGATGATGATGTTTATGGCTGTAGCGGCTGTGATAATTCCATATTTGTATTCAGAATTAAGGAGAGAAAATGCAAGATAATTTGCAATCTTCATATTATAAACATCTTGAACAGAAATCTAAATATAAAAATATGTTTTTGAGGTGGTTTTTATATTTTGTTTTAATTCTTTTTGCATCTTATTTTATTTTTCCGTTATATGTGATGGTTGTAACATCATTGAAGACAATGGAAGAAATTCGTCAAGGAACACTATTGACTTGGCCAAGCGGTTTAAATTTTGATTCTTGGGCAGTGGCATGGGGAGGTAGAGGATATGGAGCAGGTGATACTTTTTTAAAACCATATTTTTGGAATTCGATTAAGATGGTTGTTCCTGCTGTATTCTTTTCCACATTTATTGGTGCAATGACAGGTTATGTTTTAACAAAATGGAGATTTAAGGGAGATCAGTGGGTTTTCCTTTTTTTGTTGTTTGGATGTTTTATACCTTTTCAAGCGATACTTTTACCTATGGCTAGAACACTAGGTGTTTTAGGAATATCAAATTCAATAATTGGATTAGTATTAGTTCATACAGTTTATGGAATACCATTTACAACTTTATTTTTTAGAAACTATTATGTTTCTGTTCCTACAGAATTAGTTAAAGCTGCTAGAATTGATGGAGCTGGATTTTTTAAAATATTTTTCAAAATCTTACTTCCAATATCAGCACCAATTATTGTAGTAACAGTAATCTGGCAATTTACTCAAATTTGGAATGATTTTTTATTTGGATCAACTTTCTCATTTGGAGAGTCTGCGCCTATTCAAGTAGCTTTAAACAATATGGTTTTATCAAGCACAAGTGTTAAAGAATATAATGTGGATATGGCGTCAGCTATAATTGCCGGAATTCCAACACTTATAGTTTATGTTTTAGCAGGGAAGTATTTTATTAGAGGATTAACCTCAGGAGCAGTGAAAGGGTAATAATGAAAACATTAAAAATTGAAGAATTATCAAAAAACTTTGGCACAACAGAGGTTTTAAAAAAAATTAACTTAGAAATAGATGAAGGAAACTTTCTCGTTCTTTTAGGGCCTTCGGGATGTGGCAAGTCTACTTTATTAAATATTATCGCAGGTTTAGAGATAATTAATGAGGGCAATGTTTACATAGATGATTATAATGTTAGCAAAGTAGAGCCAAAAGATCGTAATATTGCTATGGTTTTTCAATCATATGCTTTGTATCCATCAATGAATGTTAGAGAAAATATGATTTTTGGTCTTAAACAGGCAAAAACATCAAAAGAAAAAATAGAAGAGCAATTAGAAAAAGTATCAAAATTTCTTCAGGTTGATCAGTTGTTAGAGAGAAAACCTTCTCAGTTATCAGGCGGTCAAAGACAACGTGTAGCAATTGGTAGAGCCCTTGTTAGAGAGCCAAGAATCTTTTTATTTGATGAACCATTATCTAATTTGGATGCAAAGCTAAGAGTTGAGATGAGAAGAGAAATAAAAAAACTTCATCAACAACTTAAAACTACAGTTGTTTATGTAACACACGATCAAACTGAAGCAATGAGTTTAGGCACCAGCATAGCAATCATGAACCATGGTGTAATACAGCAAAACGATACTCCAGAAAATATATATAATAAGCCAAACAATACTTTTGTGGCAGATTTTATCGGCTCTCCTTCTATGAATCTAATAGCAGGAAGTTTGAAACAAAATTCAGATAGAATCTCATTTATTGCTGAAGGATCAAATTTCGAAATTCCAATAAAAGGATATAA
>CACACV010000058.1 GCA_902531025.1 uncultured Pelagibacteraceae bacterium
TCTAAGTATGTAGAGGAAAATTCAATTCAAATAGTTTTTTCTAAAAAAGATATAGTAATAGCTAAAAAAGATTTAGATATTACAGATCCCATAATGAATCTACTCAATAATCAGCTTATTAAAATTGAGTTTTAATATGAAAAATTTAAATCCTTTTTTTAACAAAAGAAAAAAAGTATATCTTAATGATATACTTCGTCTACTTAATATTAAGCATAAAAATATATATAAAGATATATTAATTAATGATATTAAAGATTTAGATCAGTCAACAAATATGATCTAAATATTGTTTCATTTTTTTTACCCTACCTTCTCTCCATGCCCAAACTTTAGGTGCAATAAAATGTATGGTTTTAATATTGGGATTAATTTTTTTTACTTTTTTTGCTACCCTTAAAGTAAAGTCAGGACTATCTACACTAAATAATATATCAGGTTGAAATTCTATAATTTTATTAACTGTTTCATCAATTTTTTTTTTTATTTTAAAAATATTCAATAAAATATCAGTGAAAGCTATATAAGTAATTTCTTTAAGTTCAAAAATTGATTTTATTCCTAATGCATTTAAATGCATCCCACCCACGCTTAAGTATTGAATATTTTGTTCATTTTCTTTAAGTTTTGAAATGATGGAGGAAGCTAATTTATCACCCGATGGTTCTCCAGTTAAAATAAAAATTTTTTTCATTTAACAGTAATAAACATTTTGTTTTTATTAGCAAAAATCAAACATTTTTTTCTTTCTAAAACAATATTTTCTCTGGATTTTAAAACTACACCTTTTAAGTTCGCTTTCTTGCAATCCTTTAATGTATCCAAGCCAATTGTAGGTAAGTCTGCTCTGAGATCTTGTTTTTTTTTAGGAAATTTTATAAGTACACCGTTAGTTTTTTTTATTTTTTTTAATTTTTGTAGCATTTTTTGTGTTCCTAAATATGTTTCTTTAGAAACTATATCGCCATTTCTTATGACTAAACCTTGGGTATGATTATGAGCATTTAATTTATTTAGATAATTAATACCTTTTGTTATTTCTAAAGATTCAAATCTCGATGGTTTAACTTTGGTATAATTTCCTTTAAAAAGTGATAGTTCAGGATTAAAAAAATTTAATTTTATAACCTGAATTTTGTTCTCACCTAATATTTTGATTAATTCTTTTAATATAGCCGCATCACCCAACTTTGATGCTTTAATAATTCTTGGAATATAATAGATCCCTTTGAGATCTAATTTAAGTTTAGAAATTTTTGGCTTAGTTATATTGCCTGCAAATAATACTTTTTTACAATTTTTAGACTTAATTAATTTTAATATTTTTCCAAATTTACCAATACTTATAGAAAAACTATTTTTATCCTTTTTAAAATTATTATTTTTTGTTAAATCAATGATAAAATATTTTATTTTTCTTTGTTTTAATTTTTTTATTATTTCAATTGGTAATTTTTTTTCGCCTAGAAATAGACCTATCATTTAATATTTTCTGGGATAGCAATTGCTCTTTTTTTATCTGATTTAATAAAATTAATAATTTTATTAACAAATTGATTTTTTTTTAATTCAGTATTTAAATTATCAATATTAGATCTAAAGTTTTCCGATTTAAAAATTATATTATATGATTCTTGTATTATTTTAATATTTTCGTTAGATATCTTTGCTCTTCTTAAACCTATAATATTTAAACCTGCTAAATTATTTCTATTTCCTAAAGATAATCCAAATGGAATAACATCACTTAATACACCTGTCATTCCACCAATCATTGCTGACTCGCCTATTCTTGAAAATTGATGTATTGCACAGCTACCTCCAATTATAGCATTGTCTTGAATTAAAACATGTCCACCGACTTGGACATTATTTGCTAAAACTATATTATTTGAAACATTACAATCATGAGCAACATGACAATAAACCATAAATAAATTATTGTTTCCTATTTTTGTTATGCCGCCACCTTGATTAGTTCCAGGATTAATATTAACATACTCTCTGAATTTATTATTGTCCCCTATTATCAGTGAATTTTTTTCTCCCTTATATTTTAAATCTTGTGGTGGCGTACCTATTGAAGCAAATGGAAAAATCTCATTATGCGATCCAATAGAAGTGTTTCCAACTATATTTACATGAGAATGTATTTTTGTGTTATTTGCAATTTTAACATTAGGACCAATTATTGAATATGCTCCTATTTCAACATTCTCACCTAAATTTGATTTATCAGAAATTATTGCCGTATTGTGTATCACTAACTATAATTAACAAAAATTTAAAAAAATAGTTATCAATAAATATTGCTAATTATTTCCTATCGACAATTGTTGCGGCCCATTGAGCATCTGCCATCTTCTTACTATTGACGTAAGCTTCACCTTTATATTTCCAAACTCTACCATGTGATCTTATTGCTTCGATATTTAGTTCTAATTTACAATCTGGCACTACCGGGATCCTAAATCTTGCTTTTTCTATTGTCATTAAAAATACTAATTTATTTTCATATGTGGATTTATCTATACCACTAGCGGTCAAAGCTGCAGCAGCTTGACCAAAAGCTTCAACGATTAGAACTCCAGGCATAACAGGTTCGCCTGGAAAGTGTCCCTGAACAAAAAAACTATCTTTTTTTACATTAACTATTGCTGTCGCTGATTGTAATTTTTTTATATTTATAAGTTGATCGATTAACAACATAGGCTCCCTATGTGGAAGCAATTCTTTTATTTGTTCTTTATTTAATTTATCTTCCATATTTATTTATTTTCTCTTATAAATTTTTTAATTTCTTTGGCAGGATAACCCATTACTTTAGTATTATCAGGAATATTTTTAATAACACCACTACCACCACCAATTTTCACATTATTACCAATTTTTAAATGCCCTGAAACGCCCGCCTGGCCTCCAATCATAACATTGTTTCCTATTTTAGAACTTCCAGCAAAACCAACTTGACCTGTTATAATACAATTTTTTCCAATCTGAACATTGTGAGCAATATGAACTTGGTTATCTAAAAAAGAATTTTCGCCAATTATAGTATTTGAAAGTGATCCTCTATCTATTGTATTATTACATCCAATCTCAACATGATCACCGATAATTACCATTCCTATATGAGGATACTTTTTATTTTTATTTTTATTTGGAAAAAAACCAAAACCTTTTTTACCTATAACAGCGCCATCTAATATCGAAACATTATTTCCAACTAATGTTTTTTTGATAATTACATTTGATCCTATATGACAATTTTTTCCGATTACTACATTGCTTTCAATAATTGTGTTATGACCAATAGAAGAATTTTTTCCAATTTTAACATTTTCGCCTATAATCACATTTAATCCAAAATTAACATTAATATAGTTTTTTTTACTTATATCTTTCAAATATTTATTTTCAAATTGATCGTTAAGTGAGTCTGGATAAAATAATTCAGTAACGTTTGCCACGCTAACTAAAACATTTTCAACAATAATTGCATTTTTTGATTTAGGAATGAGTTTTGATATTTTTGAATTTGTTATTATAAATTTTGATTTAGTTGAGT
>CACACV010000059.1 GCA_902531025.1 uncultured Pelagibacteraceae bacterium
GTTCTAGAGAATTTTAAATCTAAAGCTGGACAATATGTTGAAATTTTAGAATTAGAACAATTTGGAAAATCTTTATTTATAGATAATGAAATACAGGTAGCAGAAAGCGATGAGCATTTATATAGTTCAACATTTGTAAATTCAGGATTAAAGCTGAATTCAAAAAAAGAAAAAGCTGCAATTATAGGTGGCGGAGATGGTGGAGTTGCCAGAGAATGTATTTCACAAAATTTTGGATTTATCGATTGGTATGAATTAGATCCTGAAGTAGTTGATGTTTGTGATAAACATCTAAGTAAGATTGGAGAGAAAGCTTCTGAAAAAAATTCAGTTAAATGTGTTTGGGGAGATGCATTTCAAAGTATAAAATCTGTTAAAGATGATACTTACGATCAAATTTATGTTGATCTAAACGATGACCAATTTTGTATAGATTTGGCAGAAAATAATATGGACTCATTGGTTAGAATATTAAAACCTAAAGGTGTTATCACAGCACAAGTGGGAAGTCAGGACAAGAAACCAAAACAAGTTGAAAATTGGATGAATGTATTTAACCATAGCTTTGGAAATACAAAATTATCAAGAGTTTATATACCAAGTTTTGATTGTTCTTGGAATTTTTCCTCATCAATAAACCATTAATTTTTCTTTTTAATTCTTATAATTTGTGAAATAATATTTCTTTTAATTAAAAGGAGAAATAATGAATATATTCAAAAAAACTATTTTTTCAGTCCTAGCTTCTTTATTAATTATCGGTAGCGTAAGTGCTGGTGATAAAATTAGAATAGGAACTGAAGGTGCTTATCCTCCATGGAATTCAAAAGATGCTTCAGGCAAATTAATTGGATTTGAAGTCGAATTAGCTTGGTCACTTTGCAGATATATGGAAAGACAATGTGTAATTGTTGAACAAGACTGGGATGGAATGATACCAGCGTTAGTGATGAGAAAATTTGATGCAATAATGGCTGGAATGTCAATTACAGATGAAAGAAAAAAAACAATTACTTTCTCTCAAGGTTATGCTGATGAAGTAGCTTCTCTAGCTGTAATGAAAGGTTCAAGTCTTGAAGGTTTGGACACTCCTGAAGGAATAAACTTATCTTTAGGTGGATCTGATGTAACAAAAGCACTTAAAACTTTAACAGGAGCTTTAGCTGGCAAAACTGTTTGTGTTCAAACTGCAACTATTCACCAGAACTTTTTAGACTCAGGTGATGTCGGAAGTGTTGATGTTAGAACTTACAAAACTCAAGATGAAGTAAATTTAGATTTAACATCTGGAAGATGTGACGCTGCTCTAGCAGCTGCTGTTGCATTTACAGATTATGCTGAAAAATCAGGCGAAGCTGTTGTTTTAACAGGTCCTACGTTTTCAGGCGGAGCTTTTGGTAATGGTGTTGGAGTTGGTCTTAGACAGGCTGGAGATGACGCTATTGGTAAAAGAGATGCTGAGTTAATGAAAGATTTTAATATGGCCATTAATAAAGCTAGAAAAAATGGAGATATTAGTAGAATTGCCACTAAGTGGTTTGGTTTTGATGCCTCTATGTAAATAATTTTAGATTTGGCGACTATAATATATAGTCGCCAGTCTTTATGGAAATTCTAGCATTTGGAAAAACAGGTTGGGGAGATGAGCTTTTTTACGCAACCTTAATGACATTGGCTGTATCAATTACAGCAATGTTAATCGGATTTATTTTTGCTCTGATATTTACACCCTTAAAATTATCTAAGAATAAATTTTTAAATTTAATTGGAAATTGTTACACTACAGTTATCAGAGGAGTTCCTGAGCTTCTCGTAATTTATCTATTTTTTTTTGGAGGCAGTGGTGCAATTATGTATGTAGCTTCCATTTTTGGATACTATGAATATATTGAAATTAATGCATTTATAACTGGCTCTTTTGCAATTGGTATAATTTCTGGAGCTTATTCTACAGAAGTTTTTAGAGGTGCAATTCAGTCTATTGACAAAGGTCAGTTTGAAGCTTCAAAAGTTTTGGGAATAAAAAAACATATTCAGTTTTATAAAGTTGTTCTTCCACAAATGTTGAGATTAGCAATTCCAAATTTAAGTAACGTATGGCAAATAACTTTGAAAGACACATCTCTTATTTCAGTTACAGGATTAGTTGAAATAATGAGACAATCATATATTGCAGCAGGATCAACCAGAGACCCGTTGTTCTTTTACTCATTTGCAGCAGTTTTATATTTATTACTTACATATTTAAGTATGAAGTTAATAAACAAATTAGAAGTTAAATATAGTAGGGGATATTAATGGATTTTGAATTAATGATTACAAGCTTCCCAAAGCTACTTAACGCAACTTTAATAACATTAAAATTATTGATAGCATCTTTAGTTTTTGGATTATTTATTGGTCTCTTATTTGCTATTTTGAGAATGAATAAAAATCTAATAGTAAATAAGTTTGCTTATGGTTATTCTTATGTATTCAGAGGAACTCCACTTTTAGTACAAATATTTATTATATATTTTGGATTAGGTCAGATAGAATATTTAAGATCAACGGTATTGTGGGTTATTTTAAAAGAACCTTACTGGTGTGCTATTATAGCCTTTGCATTGAATACTGGCGCCTATACTTCTGAAATTTTACGTTCAGCATTTCAAACCATAAAACCAGGTTTCATAGAGGCAGGTAAAAGTCTTGGTATTTCAAGTAAAATTATTTTTTACAAAATTCAAATTCCAATTGCTATTAGACAATCTTTGCCTGCTTACGGTAATGAAATAATATTAATGCTTAAAGGCACTTCTTTAGCTAGTACGGTAACTTTAATGGACCTTACAGGAGTTGCAAAATATATTATTTCAACAACTTTTAAACCTATAGAAGTTTTTATTGTTGCCGGAAGTATATATTTGTTTATGACTTTTTTAATACATACAACAATAAAATATCTTGAGAAAAAATTTAGTTATTAGTTTTCTAGTTATAAATATTTAGTATATTCTTTAATCTCTTTAATTTTTGATCCAGTGTAATTGTTGATTTCTAATTTTAATTTAGCACGATTATCATTTAGAAGATGCACATCTCGAGATAACTTAATAAACTTTTCTCCAAAATCAGAATTTTTTTCGCATAATCTCTTATCATCTTCAATAACCCAGAGTCTTGAATTTATTTCTTTTAAAACTTCAAACAATTTAGTTAATTGATCACCTGATTTAACATTTTTATCAAATTCAGACTTTAAAATTTCATACTCATCATTGATATATTTTAATTTTTCAGGATCTTTAATCTTTTCTTTTTTGATTTCTAGAATTGATAATTTATCTAAAAGTTCTCCAACAGATACTTCAACTAGAATTTTGTTCATAAAGTTTTATAGTATGTTAAAATGTTATAAATATGTCCAATATTTTAATTATAAAACATGGTTCTTTAGGAGATATAGCTCAAGCTTGCGGTGCAATTCAAGATATTTTAGAAAATCATTATAACGATGAAGTTTATTTGTTAACTACTAAGCCATATGTAGATTTAATTAAAAAAAATGAA
>CACACV010000060.1 GCA_902531025.1 uncultured Pelagibacteraceae bacterium
GACACATTGGACAAGGTTCACAAGATGTATAAATCTCACAACCTGACAGATCAAAAGTGTTTAATTTTTTACAAGCTTCTCGAATTGCTACAATCTCTCCATGAGCAGTTGGATCATTTGAAGAGGTCACTTTATTAGAACCTTCTGCAATAATCTCGCTATCCTTAACTATGATACTTGCAAAGGGTCCACCAATAGTATTTGCACTATTTATAGAAAGTTCAATGGCTTTTGCCATAAATTTTTCTTTATCTTCCATTTTGATTTTTTATTTTATTTTTAATTTTGTTAATACTCATTAAAATTCTCTCAGGAGTTGCTGGTGCATTTAGTTCTGGCACAACCTGATAATTTCCTATTGAAGCGACTGCGTCTTTAATTGCATAAAAAACACTCATGGCTAGCATTAAAGGAGGTTCGCCAGTTGTCTTTGCTTTATTAACAACTTTTTCTTTATTTAATCCTTTCTTAAAAATTTCTACATTAAATTTTTTTGGAATATCACTTACCGCAGGTATTTTATATGTTGATGGAGAAAAAGTTGTAATTTGTCCGTTTGATTTCCAATTAAGTTCTTCAATAGTCAACCAACCTTGTCCTTGTACAAAACCACCTTCAATCTGACCTAGTTCAAGTGCTGGATTAATTGGTTTTCCAGCATCATGCAAAATATCTACTCTTTCTAAAACATTTTCACCAGTCAATGTATCTATAGTTACTTCTGAAACAGCTGCACCATAACAAAAATAATAAAAGGGTCTCCCTCTAAATTTTTTTTTATCAAAATTAATTTTTGGAGTTGAATAAAAACCTGATGATGAAAGAGAAATTCTATTTAAATATGCCTCTTGAATTATACTTTTAAATTCAAATTGTCTATTTCCAAATATTATATATTGATCTTTATAAACTGCTTCTTGGTTGTAGATTTTATATTTTTTCTTAATAAATTTTTCTAAATTTAATTTAATTTTTGCTACTGCATTTAATGCTGCAGCTCCATTAAGATCCGTAGTTGATGAAGCAGCGCTAGCTGATGTATTTGGAACTTTAGATGTGTTCGTTGATGAAATTTGAACTAAATTATAAGGTAATCCAAAAGAATTCGCCACTAATTGAGCTATTTTTGTATGGGTTCCTTGACCCATTTCTATACCCCCATGGTTCAAATACACACTTCCATCTGTGTAAATGTGGACTAAAGCTCCTGCTTGATTTAAATGAATTGTTGTAAATGAAATACCAAATTTTACTGGTGTAATAGCTATACCCTTCTTTTTAAATTTATTTTTTTCATTAAATTTTCTTATTTCGGAATATCTTTTCTTATAATTTGATTTATTTTCTAAATTTTTAAATATTTCATTAATAACATTATCCTCAATAGTCATCCCATAATGAGTTACATTTTTATTTTCTTTTTGATAAAAATTATTTTTTCTAACTTCTATTGGATCTTTTTTTAAGTACCTCGAAATATTGTCTATAATATTTTCAATAGCCATCATTCCTTGGTTTCCACCAAAGCCTCTAAATGCAGTTGAAGTTGGAATATTTGTCTTACATAAATTGTTTGTTACCTCAATATCTGAAATGTAATAAGCGTTGTCTATATGAAGCAAAGCTCTTTCGTTAATTGCAGCTGATAGATCAGGTGACATTCCGCAATTTGAAGATAAATTTATTTTTAAACCTTGAATAATTCCTTCATCATTAAAGCCTACTTCATATTCAGATAAAAATTCATGCCTTTTACCTGTCAATATTATATCGTCGTCTCTATCCAATCTTAATTTTACTGGTTGACCTGATTTTTTAGCTAGTAATGCACAAATGCAAGCTGTCATGAAATTTGTTTCTTTTCCTCCAAAGCCACCACCAATTCTTCTTACCTCAACATTTATAGAATTACTTTTCTGATTAAACATTTTTGCAATTAATTGTTGTGTTTCTGATGGGTGTTGGGTTGAACTATAAACTAAAAAATTATCGTCTTCTTTAGGAATTACAAAAGCTGCTTGACCCTCTAAATAAAAGTGCTCTTGGCTTCCTGTTGTAAAATTTCCTTTTATATTATTTTTTGAATTTTTTATTTTCTTTGAAGGGTTTCCTTTTTTAATTTTTCTAGGTTTAAACAAAAACTGTTTTTTATTTAAAGCTTCATTTATTGTAATAACTGGTTTTAAATCTTTATAAGTAATTTTGGCTTTTAATACTGCTTTTCTTGCAAGTTCAGTGGTTGTAGCAGCTACAGCAAATAATGGTTGGCCGTAAAATTCAATTTTTTTTTCTGGAAATACTGGGTCACCATCAAAGACTGGACCCACATCATTCCTACCTGGGATATCACTCTGGGTAACTACTGATATCACCCCTTTGCTTTTTTTTACTTCAGTTAGGTCTATTTTTTTAATTATTGCGTGGGCTTTTTTGCTTAAACCAATAGCCCCATGAATTGTATTTTTAGGCTCATTTATATCATCAGTGTACTCTGCATATCCACTCACATGTTTATACGCGCTATCGTGGGGTCTTATCTCCTCAACGTATGTTTCTTTACTCATTTAATTAACTCTTGTTAATTTATTTGAAGTTATTTCTATAAAACATTTCATCAATAAGTTTTTTGCTATCTCTAACCTATATTCTTTGCTTGCTCTCATATCTCCAATAGGACTTAGATCTTTTTCTAGATAATTTTTGGCTTGATCAAAAGTATTGATTGTAAGGGGTTTATTTTTAAGAATTTTCTCACAAGCTTTAGCTCTTTTTGGTACAGCTGCCATCCCGCCAAAAGCAATAAATGCTTCTTTAATTTTATTTTTATTAATTTCAAAATTAAAAGATCCACAAACAGAAGAGATATCATCATCAAATCTTTTTGATATTTTGAATGCTTTAAAAATATTTTTTTTAAATAATGGTATTTTTATTGAACGAATAAATTCATTCTTTTTTAACTTAGTTTTTCTATAACCAACAAAAAAATTGTTAATTGGGAAAACATTTCTTTGGTTAAAACCCTCAATTAGAATCTCTGCATTTAAAGATAATAAGATTGGTAATGTGTCGCCTATGGGTGATGCTGTTGCTATATTTCCACCTATTGTCCCTACATTTCTTATCTGGACAGAACCATATCTCTTAAGAACTGAATAAAAATCTGGATAATATTTTTTAATCTCATCTTCAAATTTTATTAAAGGAGTGGTGGCTCCAATCTCCATATAATTTTTATTTACCTTTATAAAATTTAATTCTTTTATTTCTTTTAAATCAATTATTAATGGAATTTCCTTTCTTTCTTTTGTGACCTTTAAAGATAAGTCTGTACCACC
>CACACV010000061.1 GCA_902531025.1 uncultured Pelagibacteraceae bacterium
ATAAAGACAATTTTGTCTCAACTATAGGTTGTAACAGGTTTGATTTTCTCCCTTCAATATGTTCTGATACATCATTAAATTAATTTAAAACGGAGAAATAAATGAAAATCAAAAATATAATACTTTCTGCTATTATTGCATTAGGTTTAACTTCATTTAGTGGAGTTGCTAATGCAGGATGTGGAAAGCTTGTTATTGCTGAACAAAACTGGGCATCGGCTGAGCTTATGGCAAACGTCGATAAAATGATCCTAGAAAAAGGTTACGGTTGCGAAGTTGAGCTTATACCAGGTTCAACTATGCCTACTTTTACATCAATGAATGATAAAGGTGTTCCTGACATGAACCCTGAGCAATGGGCAAATGCTGTTTACACACTTTTGTTAAAAGCAGTTGATGAAGGTAGAATGATTCAAGGTAATAAAGCACCAATTACTGGACTTGGAGAAGGTTGGTGGATTACACCGGGAACTATTAAAAATCATCCAGAAATTAAAGGTATGACAGCTCTTGAAATATTAGAACATCCAGAGTGGTTCCCAAGTAAAGAAGATCCTTCAAAAGGAGCTTTTGTTGGTTGCCCTGCAGGATGGGGATGTCAATTAGCAAATGCAAATCTTTTCAAAGCTTTTGAGATGGAGAAAAAAGGTTGGGTATTAATCGATCCAGGTTCTGCTGCAGGTTTAGATGGAACAATTTCTAAAGCAGCTGACTCAGGTGACTCTTGGTTAGGATATTATTGGAACCCTACTTCAATGGTTGGTAAATATGGACTAACACCAGTTGATTTCGGAGTGCCTTTTGCAGGAAGAGATAATTGGGATAATTGCATAATGTTACCAGCAGGAGAATGCGCAGATCCTAAACCAACTGCATGGACTAAATCAGAGGTTAATTCTTTGATAACAAGTGGTTTTGCAAAAAAAGGTGGAAATGATGCTGTTACGTATGTTGAAAAACGTACTTATCCAGGTGATGTAATGAACGGAATGCTTGTGTATATGGCTGATAACCAAGCTAAAGGTTCAGATGCAGCGATTGAGTTTCTGAAACAACATGAAGATCTTTGGTCTACATGGGTAACACCAGCAGCAGCTAAGAAAATCAAAGCTGGACTTTAAAATATAGTATATTTAACGAGCCTATTATAATATAGGCTCGTTAACTTAATAGTTAAAGAATAGATGGAATTTTTTACTAAATTTCCAGTAATGGAAAGATCAGCTCTCGCTGAATTAAGAAAAGGTATAGATTTAGCTTTTAGAAAGTTTTCAAAGGCATACGGTGATAATATTGAATCTTTTTTTGACCCACTATTCTTTTTTTTAGTAAAATTAGAAAAATTATTAATCAATTCACCTTGGCCCATAATAATAATTATAATTTGTGGTTTGGCATGGATTGGTTCAAGAAATTGGAAGCTAGTTATTGGAGCTGCTGTTGCTTTTTTCTTCATTGGATATTTTGGTATGTGGAAAGATTGCATGGCAACATTAGCGATTATAACTGTTTGTGTAATAATATGCATGGTAGTCGGTATACCTGTAGGAGTTTTAATGGCTCGTTCAGATAGAACTGAAAAAGCAATTTTACCTATTTTAGATATGATGCAAACAATTCCAAGCTTTGTCTATTTAATACCAATTCTAATGTTGCTTGGAATTGGTAAAGTTCCAGGATTAATTGCTATTTGTATATACGCTGTACCACCAATAATAAGGTTAACAAATTTAGGTATTAGAGAAGTAGATAAAGAAACAATAGAAGCTTGTGAAGCTTTTGGGGCTACAAAATTACAAAAATTAAAAACTGTTCAAATTCCTTTAGCATTACCAACTGTTTTTGCAGGTGTTAATCAAACTATTATGATGGCTTTAGCTATGGTTGTTATCGCATCAATGATAGGTGTAAAAGGTTTAGGGGTACCGATTCTAAGGGCAGTAATGAATCAATATCTAGCTTTAGGATTATTTAATGGATTAGCTATCGTTGCAATAGCAATTATTTTTGACAGAGTTGCCCAGGAGTATGGCCGAAGAATACAAAGACACAGAGGAATCAAAAAATAGCCTGTTTCAATTTGGTTACCGATTTTTATAGACAGAGTTTTTAAAATAAATAAATATCCAAAAAAATGAACTTTTCTTTAGAAATAGGACCTAAAACTGATTTAGATACATTGCCAGCTTTAAAAGATGTGTATGTAACTATGCTACCTGGCGGTGATTATAAAGAAACCTCAGAACAAGCAGCTAAATTAGTTAAAAAAGGCTTCAACCCAATACCTCATTTTCCTGCTAGATCTATTGAAAATGAAGAACAATTAAAAGATTTTGTTAATAGATGTAAAAACGAGGGGGTAAAGCAAGCTCTGGTTATAGGTGGTAGTAGAGACCCTGTTGGAAAATTTGATAGCTCAATTCAACTTTTAGAGACAGGGTATTTTGAAAAGATGAAGATAGGAATCGCTGGACATCCAGAGGGGAGTCCTGATATATCCGATTCAAAATTAGAAGAAGCTATGAAAGATAAAAAGCCTTATGCGGACTATATAGTGACTCAATGGTTATTAGATCCTCAATTAATTGTAGACTTTATTTCTAAACAAACAGTACCAGTTCATGTTGGAATCACTGGGCCACTAAAAATCACTAGCTTAATTAAATTTGCTAATATTGTAGGTGCAAAAAATTCCATAAACTTTCTTAAATCTAATTTTAGTAAGGCGTTAGATTTACTGAAACCTAAAGACCCAAATGACTTAATTGGGAAAGTTAAATCGCATACTGATTTCTTCCACATTTATACATTCGGCGGCTTGAAGGAAACTAACAAGTGGTTGATGGAGAACAAATATGTCTAATGAATTTGACTATACTAAACTAAAACATGTAACTTCAGTTGATCAATCTGATCGTGAAGTTCCATACAATTTAAGACAAAGTGGACCAACAAAAGTTGAAATGTTAATTTCAACAAGAGTAAGAAAATCTCCTTATTGGCATTTATCTATGCAAGCAGGTTGTTGGAGAGCAACTGTTTACAATCGTATTTACCATCCTAGAGGATATGTAAAACCAGAAGATGGTGGAGCAATGGTAGAATACGATGCTATTGTTAATCACGTTACTATGTGGAACGTTGCTGTAGAAAGACAAATAAGAGTTAAAGGACCAGATGCAGAAAAATTTACAGACTATGTAATTACAAGAGATGCTACTAAAATCTCACCAATGAGAGCAAGGTATGTAATTTTATGTAATGCAT
>CACACV010000062.1 GCA_902531025.1 uncultured Pelagibacteraceae bacterium
TGCTAAACCAACTTCATATGATCTATTCAATAGACTATAAGGATTTTGGATTGACATCATTCTAGGTAAATCCTTATCTTTTGATAATTTTAGGTAATTCATCACACCCCAGGGAGTTTCATTTGATAATCCGACATATCTTATTTTTCCAATATCAATATATTTTTTTAAATTTTCTAAAACATCCTCAAACTTATTCCAGTTATTTTCTTTGTGTGTATAACCAAGCTTACCAAAGTTATTTACATTTCTTTCAGGCCAATGAAGTTGGTAAAGATCGATATAATCTGTTTTAAGCCTTTTAAGACTATCATTGATTGCTTCATCTAAATTTTTTCCAACAAAACTATTTTCTCCATTTCTTAAGTATTTTCTTGAAGGTCCGGCTGCTTTTGTGGCCAATATAACTTTGTCTCTCTTTTTATTCTTTTCAAACCAGTTGCCAATAATTGTTTCCGTATGTCCAAAAGTTTCTGCCTTTGGCGGAACAGCATAAAGTTCTGCTGTATCCCAAAAATTTACTCCTTGATCTAAAGCATAATCCATTTGTTCAAAACCTTCTTCTTGGGTATTTTGTTCACCCCAAGTCATAGTTCCCAAACAAATAGTGCTTACTTCAAGATCTGTATTGCCTAATTTTCTATAATTCATTGAATATTAAATATTTTTTAAGGTTTTTATGATATCTTGAATAAATAGTAAAAGGCTATTATATAAATGTTATGGAATTCAATAAACAAAATATATTAAACAAAGTAAAAGAAGCTCAGAAAACTACGGTAGTTATGGATGAAGGCCTAAGAGCCTACATGCTTAAAGTTTATAATTACATGGCAACTGGAGTATTATTAACTGGAATTATAGCATTACTATCATTCAAAATGTCTGTTGTGACAGATGCTAATGGATCAATTGTCGCTCTTACTGAATTTGGAAATGCAATTTATTTATCAGGATTAAAATGGATTGTAATGTTAGCTCCTCTAGGCATAGTTTTTTATATGAGTTTTGGAATTAACAAAATGAGTGCTTCAAAAGCACAGACTACTTTTTGGGTATTTGCAGCTTTAATGGGTCTTTCACTTTCTTCAATTTTATTAGTTTACACTGGATTAAGTGTAACTAGAGTTTTTTTTATTTCTTCAGCAACTTTTGGAGCAATGAGCATTTACGGTTATACAACCAAAAGAGATTTAACAAAACTTGGATCTTTTTTAATGATGGGATTAATTGGAATTATAATCGCTTCAATAGTTAATATATTTTTGAAGTCTTCTATGATGTACTTTGCTATATCAATTATTGGTGTTTTAATATTCGTAGGCTTGACAGCTTATGACACTCAAAAAATTAAAAATATGTATACTGCTTCGGACTCCGGCGAATTAATGGGTAAAAAAGCTGTTATGGGTGCATTAACTTTATACTTAGACTTTATAAATCTATTTATAATGTTGTTAAGATTATTCGGTCAAAGAAGATAATTTATTTTTTTAATCTTTTCCAATCTGTATTATTTAGTAAGGATTTTAATTCGAAAGAATTTTTTAAAACTTTACCGTTTGTGTCTGTAATTAAATATCTAAGATTTTTGTTAGTAGGTTTGAAATTTTTGCAAATTTTATACATTGCATTTTCTGCAGCATTCTTAAAAACTATAAAACTTACTTGTTTACTGGAAATAGAAAGACCATAATCCTTCCAAGATCCTTCCGAAACCATTTTGGCATATAAGTTAAGGATTGTCTTTAGCTCTTTCTTTTCAAAAAAATATTTTTGATTTTCGTCTATAGAAACATTATTTACTACAAGTGTTAAATTTCTATTCATTTAATTTGTATTTATTGATTAACCCTATTTGAAAAGCTGTAAAAATAAATGTAATTGGCAACATTCCCCAAACTTTAAAATTTACCCAGAATTCTTCAGACTGCGTTCTCCAAATTAATTCATTTATAATTGCCAAACCTATAAAAAAGTACATCCACCTATTATTTAAAATTTTCCATCCCTCATCACTTAGTGGCATGGATTTTCCTAAAATTTTTTTTAAAATTGGTTCATTTGTGAAATATTTTCCAAAAAATAAAGCTAGAGCAAATAAAATATTGATTATTGTTGGCTTCATGTAAATAAAAATTGGGTTATCGAAATAAATTGTTAATCCGCCAAATAAAGAAATTAAAATTCCGCTCAAAAGTGGAATTAATGGAACTTTTTTTTCAATAATCCAAACTAATAGTACCGAAATCACAGTTGCAACTATTAGTGGAGGAATGGCTATTTTTAAATTTTTATCATTCATATAATAAAAATAAAAAAATATTGCTAATGGACCAATATCGGTCACAAATTTCAAAAATGATTTATTCACTGCTACATATTAGCAGATTAACAAAACAATCATATTTTTTTTATTGATTTTTTTTTTCAAATATCCATATTTAGACTGTGAGTATTCAAAAAGCAAAATTTTCAATAGGTGACGTAGTAAAACACAGACACTTTGAATTTAGAGGTGTGATTTATGATGTTGATTTTGAATTTAATAATTCAGAGGAATGGTACCAATCTATTCCAAAGAATGTTAGACCAAGAAAAGATCAACCATTTTATCATTTGCTAGCAGAAAATGATGAAATAACATACGAAGCATATGTGTCTGAACAAAATTTATTAGTTGATGACTCTGAGGAACCTATAAAACATCCTTTAATTAATGAAATCTTTTCAGGCAGAAAAGGTTCAAGCTATTTTAAGCCTTCTAACTAAATTAGCCTACATTTAAACACAATTCTTACAAACCTTTGTCACATGAATTTACTATAATTAGTCATATTCTGGTCAAGGATAATATTTCTTCTTTTTATCTCCCTCTTTATTCTTGATCAGAATGGGTATCTAAAAATTTTAATCATAAAAATTTGTGCTATAAAAAACTAATGTTAAATTATTTTAATCCAAATAATACATTATACATAATCAATAGAATGCGTAAATTTGTTTTTGCTCTTTTTATTATTGTTTTATTAATTGGATTACTTGAGGCTTTGATTTTATCACCTGAAGATTACAAACAAAGTGATTCAGTTAGAATAATGTATGTGCATGTTCCAGCAGCTTGGATTTCATTAGGAATATTTTCTTTAATTTCAATTTTATCTTTTGGTATATTGATTTTTAAAAATAAAAATTTTTCATTAATTACA
>CACACV010000063.1 GCA_902531025.1 uncultured Pelagibacteraceae bacterium
CAAATTTCTTTATTAGTCAAATTATTCTTTTTTCACTTTTCATTTTAGTTTGTAAAAGAAGAGAATCTTTTTATTCATACGAAGGAAACATAACTTCACAATATAGTCTAAAAGAATTAAATTTATTTTCAAAATTCTTTCTTATAATGAATATTTTAAATTATTTCTTATATTTTTTTTATGGAGAGAGATTCACTAATAGTTTTTCATTAGAAATATCATTATTTATTTTTTCTGGGTTAATTTTAAGATATTATTATATAAATAATAAAAATAAAAATTTTGATCCAATTTCAATATATATAAATGATAAATATTTGATGTCTTTTTCATTTATATATATTTGCAATTTTGTTCTAGGATTTTATGGATTTTATTAATACAAAAAAAATAAAAAGTTGGGCTAAATCTTATTCAGGTAATTTTCTTTTTTATCAACCAAGAAGTATAGATGAAATAAAAACTTTATTAACAAAAAATAAAAAACTAATATCTTCTGGAGGTTTTAGGAGTTATGGTGACAGTGCCATTAGTGAAGTTATTATAAATAGCAAATATTTTAACAAAATAATAAATTTTGATGAAGATGCAGGAGTTTTAAGAGCAGAGTCGGGTATTACTATTGATGAAATGATAAAGTTCTTATTGCCCAAGGGTTGGTTTTTAAAGGTAACTCCTGGAACTAAATTTGCTACACTAGGGGGGTTGCATCGCTAGTGATGTTCACGGCAAAGAGCACCATCTGGAAGGCTGTTTTAGTGAAAATTTAGTTAAACTGAAGTTATTAGTAAATAAAGAGGAAGTTATAGAATTAAGCAGGTCAAGCCATCCTGATTTGTTTCAGGCAACTTGTGGAGGTATGGGTCTAACAGGGTTTATAATTGAGGCTGAAATTAAGTGTAAAAAAATTAAATCTTCCAAAATAATTTTTAATAAAATTATAAACTATAATATTGATGAGGTGTTTTCTTGTTTTGAAAAATTTATGGGTTCAAACTATTCAGTTGCATGGTTAGACACAAAAAAAAATAAAAATAACTTTAAATCAATTTTTATACATGGAGAATTTTGTGAAAAATCAAAGTTGAGTTTAAATAATAACTCAATATTAAAAATACCATTTAATATAAAAGTTATTAACAACCTAAGTATAAAGATATTTAATTATTTATATTTTTTCTGGAATTCATTAAGTATGAAAAAAGGTAAAACAAGTTATGAGAATTTTTTTTATCCACTAGACAAAGTAAAAAATTGGAACAAACTTTATGGAAAAGATGGATTTTTACAATACCAATTTATTGTTCCAAAAGAAAATGCTAAAGAAGCTATTTTAGAAGTATTAGATTATTTAAATAAAGCTAATTATTTATCATCTTTGGCAGTTTTGAAACTTCATGGCAAAAAAAATTCTAACTTTATATCTTTTCCTATATCTGGATACAGTTTGGCATTGGATTTTCCATATAATAATAAAATTAACTTGATATTAACCGAATTAGACAAGATAATTTCTAAGTTTAAAGGTAGAGTTTATTTGACAAAAGATAGTAGATTGACCAGTTATTTTTTTAAAAAATTTTATTTACAATTTGAAGAAATAATAAAAGTAAGAAAAAAGTATAACATTTTTAATTTTAGCTCTAATCAGTCAAAAAGAATAGGTATTGATGAATAAAAAAACTATAGTCATACTAGGAGCTACATGCAACTTAGGCGTTGAATTAAGTTTTATTTATGCAAAAAATAATTTTAATTTAATTTTAATTTCTAGAAATAGTATTAAAAACCAAGAGTTGAAAAATTCTTTACAACAAAAATTTAAAAATATATCTGTTTTAACTTATGAACTTGATATATTAAATTTGGATAATCAAAATATTGTTTATAACAATATTAAAGAAAAGCCAATTGGAATTATATCATTAATTGGAGAAACTCATAATGTTGAAAAAATTTATGATAAAAAATTAATTAGTATTATTAATGTAAATTTTACTAATTTAATAAATTTTTTAAGTTATTTTTTAAAAGACTTTGAGAAAAGAAATGAAGGATTTCTAATATGTGTGTCATCCGTAGCAGGATTAAGGGGCAGATCTAAAAATTTTATTTATGGCAGCGCCAAATCAGCCCTTATAACTTTTTTGTCAGGCTGTAGAAGTTATTTTAATAATACCAATATATTTATAATGACTGTATTACCAGGATTTATTAGAAATAGTAAAGATAATACAAATAGAATTCAGAATATTCTCCAGATAGAACCATCTGTTTTGGCAAAAAAAATTTTCTTAGCTCATAAAAAAAAAAAAGAAATTGTTTATTCAAGTTATTTATGGAGATTAATCATGCTAATAATACAAATTTTGCCTAATAAAATTTTTAATAAAATAAAATTTTAATCAAATTAAAAATGGGTAAAAAAATAGTATTTAAATCAATTAAATTTTTTAATTATTCATTTAAATATATAATTAATTATTTATCATATACCGGTGGTTATCTTGTTGCTCCAGCGGCATCAAGTTTAAGTGAAATAAATATTAAAAGAATATATTATAGATCACTGAGAAATTCCGATATAGCTATTTTTGATAGTGGTTTTTTTTGTTTGTTATTAAGAATTTTTAAAAATGAAAAAATAGAAAAATTTTCTGGTTACTTGTTCTTAAAATTATTATTAGAAAATAAAAAATTTAAAAATAAAAAATTCTTTTTAATTAATCCAAATTTATATGAGCAAAATAAAAATATGAATTTATTAAGATTAAATAAAATTTATAACCAAGAATCATACTGCGCACCTTTGTATAATTTATCTAATTATAAAGATTATAAGCTTTTAAAAAAAATTAAATTACTTAAACCAGATATTATAGTAATAAATCTAGGTGGAGGTATTCAAGAACCAATGGGAGAATTTATTAAAAAAAATTTAAAAAGAAAAACCATAATTATTTGTACAGGTGCTGCAATAGGATTTTTAACTAAAGTGCAAGCACCGATCACTACTCTTTATGATAAATATTACTTAGGTTGGCTAGTAAGACTAGTGCATAAACCTAAAG
>CACACV010000064.1 GCA_902531025.1 uncultured Pelagibacteraceae bacterium
AGAGCGTAAAAAATATCTTTCTATCGAATACCAATCTTCTTTTAATGGAGAAATAATTGCAAATTTATTTTCTAATCTAAATTCGTTAAATATATATGAGTTGTATGAATTATCTGAAAATTATTCTCAAATAGGTTACTCAACTACAAATGTAAAGGTCCACTTAAATAAATTATATAGCATGCCTATCTTTTTCTTATTAATGACATTGCTAGGCTTTTTAATAATGGTAAAATTTAAATTTATTAAAACAAAGTTTTTTACAATAGTTATTGGAGTGATTGTCTCTGTAATAGTTTACTATTTAAACTATTTTTCAAGTATATTTGGAGCAAATGAAACATTGCCTATTAGTCTATCAATATGGTTGCCACATCTAATTCTTTTGTTATTTTGCTCTTCAGTAATGGTTAGACTAAATGAATTGTAAAACTTTATTTTTTATTATTATAATTTTCCTATTAGGAAAAAATGTATTCGCTGATGAAATCAAGATCGATTCTTCAAAAATCAAAATCTTAGAAGAAGGAAATATCATAAGTGCTCTAAATGTAAAAGCTAAAATACCGAATAAAAAAATTGAAATAGAAGGTGATAGTTCGATCTATGATAAAAAAAAAAGTCAATTAACTATAACTAGTAATGTTAAATTTTTTGATAGCTTAAAGAATATTTACTTAGAGGGTGAAAAAATAGTTTATAATCAATTAACTGACATATTACAAACTTTTGGTAAAACTTTTATCAGAATTGAGGATAAGTACTATGTCTATTCGAATAATCTTATTTATGATAGAAAATTACAAAAAATCTCTTCTGACAAAGAGACTATTATAAAAGATAAAAAACAAAATATTTTTAATTTAGAAGATAGATTTGTCTTTGATATAAATAAACAAATTATTTCAGCTGAAAAAACAAATATAATTGATGTTAATAATAATGAGTATGAATTTGAAAAAGCTAAAATTAATTTGGAAAATAATGCGATTGCAGGTAAAGAATTAAAAATAAATTTTATAGACTCCTATTTTGGAAATCCTGATAATGATCCAATTCTAAAAGGAAGAGGAGCAACAACTGACGAAGAAAAAACTAAAATTTATAAAGTAGCCTTTACAACTTGCAATACTGAAAATAAAAAATGTCCTGGTTGGGAACTCCAGTCAGAGGAATTTATTCATGATAAGAAAAAGAAAGTATTTGAATATAAAAACTCATGGCTAAAAATTTTTGATAAAAAAATATTATATTTACCGTTTTTTAGTCACCCTGACCCAACTGTGGAAAGAAAATCGGGTTTTCTTACTCCTGTTTATGGATCTTCGAACGAATTTGGAAGCTGGGTAAATATTCCTTATTTTAAAGTAATAAGTGAAGAAAAAGACATGACTTTTAATCCAAGAATATATGCTGATGATAAATTTATTTTACAATCAGAATATAGACAGGCATTTGAAAATTCAAATATGATATCTGATTTCAGTATCAATAATGATGGAAAAAATACTAATACTCATTTATTTGCAAAAATAGATGGTAGTTTTAGTAAAAAAACAAATTTTAATTTTAAGTACCAAGATGTATAAAACGATGATTACTTGAAAGTTCATAATCTTTCAGGCTCAACATCTTTAATTGAAAACGAAAGTTTGCTAACAACGCAACTAAACATTACAAAAAATATAGATGAAGATACAAATCTGGATACTAATTTTACAATATACGAAGATTTGTCAAAAAAAGACAGTGATAGATTTCAATATATATTGCCTAACTTTGTTTATTCAAAAAATATAAATATTCCAGATAACTATAATGGAAGATTTATATTTAAATCAAGCGGTTTCCAAAAAAATTATGATACAAATAAATACGAAAGCTTATTAGTTAATGATTTTTTATTTGAATCAAATAATATAATTTCTAATTCTGGCCTACTAAGTAATTATGATTTTTTAATTAAAAATTTTAACTCCTATACTGAAAATTCATCTAGTTACGTTGAAAAAGAGGATTATGAAGTTTTTGGTTCATTTCTATTGAAAACAAGTTTTCCTTTAAAGAAAATTAATGAAAAATCCGCTAACTACTTAAAACCAATTATGTCATTAAGATATAGTCCAAATAACACAAAAAATATATCAGATAAGGATGTAAGATTAGACTTCAATAATATTTTTTCACTTAATAGGATTGGAACTAATGAAATCGTTGAAGGTGGAAAATCCGCTTCATTGGGATTAGAATATGAGAGAAGAAACGTGCAAGATAAAAAGGTTATTACTTTTAATATTGCGAATTCAATTAGAGATAAAAAGAATGATAATTTACCAGCTAAATCAAAATTAAATAATACTAGATCTGATATTGTTGGAAACTTATCTTACTCTCCAAATAATTTTTTGGATCTTGATTATAACTTTTCGTATGACAAAAATTTTGATGGATCAAATTATGATTCTATTTCAACAACCTTAAGTGTAAATAATTTTGTAACAAGTTTTAATTTTTTGTCAGAAGATTTTAAAATTGCGGGTAGCGAAAATAAAGAGGTATTTTCAAACACAACATTATACAGATTTGATAAGGAAAATAGTTTAAGATTTAATACTAGTAAAGATCTGAAAAAAGATTTTACAGAATACTATAATCTTATTTATTCGTACGAGACTGACTGTTTAATTGCATCTGCAGAATATAAAAAGAAGTTTTATAGAGATGGAAGTTTAGTGCCAGATAAAAGTCTTCTATTTACTATTAGATTTATACCTTTTGCTGAGCTTAAACCTACTGCAACATCAATCAATTAATGATATTTAAAAAAATTTACATTGGTATTCTAATATCATTTCTTTTTTATAACCTTGCGGGTTCACAAGAAATAATAATTATTAGTAAAGTGAATAATGAAATAATAACAAATATCGATATTGAAAACGAGAAAAAGTATCTTTTACTATTGAATAAGAATTTAAATAAACTCAAAGAAAATGAATTTTTTGAGCTTGCCAAAAATTCATTAATTC
>CACACV010000065.1 GCA_902531025.1 uncultured Pelagibacteraceae bacterium
CAATCAAAAAAAGTTTGGCATGTCTCAAATGCTTTTTTAATTCCCGAGGGTGAGAAATTAGCTAAAAAATTAACTCAGAAAACATTTGCCGATGCTGTAATATTTCAAAATAGTGGTACGGAAGCAACAGAGGCTGCAATTAAAGTTGCCAGAAGATATTTTTATTCAATTAAAAAACCAAATAAAAATAGAATTATTTGTATTAAGAACTCATTTCATGGAAGAACAATTGCAGCAATAAATGCGAGCGGTTCTAAAAAAATGACAGAAGGATTTGGACCAAAAGTTCCTGGCTTTGATCATTTTGAGTTTGGAAATCATAAAAAAATGAAAAAATTAATTAACAAAAATACAGCTGCTATCATGGTAGAGACAGTCATGGGAGAAGGTGGAATAAAAGTAATTCCCAACTGGTGTATAAAAGAATTAAGAAAAATTTGTAATAATAAAGGAATTTTATTGATATTAGACGAAGTTCAATGTGGAATTGGTCGAAGTGGTAAGTTTTTTGCATTTGAGGATGCAAAAGTTAAACCTGATATAGTTCCTATAGCAAAAGGAATAGGAGGAGGATTTCCTATTGGGGCAGTTTTAATGACTAAAAAAGTTGCAAAATCAATGATCCCAGGAACTCACGGTTCAACATTTGGAGGAAATCCTCTAGCTATGAGCGTTGGAAATGCAGTGCTTGATCAAATATTAAAAAAAGGTTTTTTGTCAAATGTTAAAAAATTGTCGAATTATTTTCATCATGAGCTAAATAAAATTCAAAAACAATTTCCAAAAATAATAAAAGAAGTAAGAGGAGTAGGCTACTTAATTGGTTTACAACTGTTGTTTGATCAGACAAAATTTATTCAGCAACTCATGGATAATAAATTATTAACTATTCGAGCTGCCGAAAACGTCATAAGAATATTGCCTCCACTTAATGTAAAGAAATCTGAGATTGATTTAGCTTTAAGTATTATAAAAAAAGTTTGTTCTAATTATAAAGTATGAAGAATTTTATAAATTTAAAAGATATTCCAGTTAAAGATTTAAGAAAAATCTTAGATGATGCAAAGAAAAGAAAAAATAAAAGAAAAAAACTAAGTACTCTAGATGTTGATAAAGATCAACCATTAAAAGGAAAATTATTGATACAAATGTATGAAAAACAAAGCTCTCGGACTCGTCTTAGCTTCCATATCGCAATTAATCAACTTGGCGCAGGGTCAATAAATGTTAAAGCAAATGAGTTGCATTTAGGAAAAGGAGGTGAAAGCCTAGCAGATACTGCTAAAATTTTATCGACTTATGGAGATGGATTTATGCTTAGAACAGATAATGATAAAAAAATTGAGGATTTCAGTAAAAATTTAAGTATTCCAATAATAAATTTATTAAGTCCAAGTTCCCATCCTTGTCAGGTACTTTCAGATGTATTTACAGTTGAGGAAATAAAAAAAAAATCGATATCAAAATTGAATATAACATGGATTGGAGATTCTAATAATGTGCTTAATTCCTTAATAGCAACATCAGTTAAATTTAAATTTAAGCTAAATATAGGATGTCCAAAGAAATATAGACCACCAAAGTTTGTAATGGATTGGGTAAAAAAAAATAAAAGAAAAGTTAATATTTACAATGATCCAAAAAAAGCAGTAAGAAATGCAGATGTTATTTTTACTGATAAAGTAGTTTCATTAAACGATAGAGTAAACAAAGTAAAAAAAATCAAAGATTTTAAAAATTACAAAATTAATTCAAGTTTAATTAAATATGCAAAGAAGGATGTAATATTTTTACATTGTCTTCCTAGAGGAAATGAAGTTTCAGAAAATATTTTTTTAGGAAATAAATCTAAAGTCTGGCATCAAGCACTTAATAGAGTACATGTTCAAAAAAGTATTTTATTATATTGTTTTGGAAAACTAAGGTAGATCTAAAGGGCTATCAGAATTTGCATTCATATAAAGTATAACAGATGCTCTATCTTTTTCTTTTTTTAGTCCTGCAAAAGCCATTTTCGTTCCTTTGATATATGAAGTCGGTTTAATTAAAAAGCTATTCATTTCATTAAATGTCCAATCTTTTCCAAATGCTATTAATGCTTTTGAGTATTTATAATCTTCTACAGCGCCCATATTTCTACCCAAGACATTATAAAGTGCCGGACCAATATTATTTCTGCCACCTTTTTTGATTGAATGACACGCACTACATTTCTTAAAAACTTTTTGACCATGTTCGACAGTTCCTAGAGCTAATAATGCTGCTATATCTAAAGTTTGAACTGATGAAGAGGTTGCAGATTGATCTACCTCTGCAAATTCAACTTTATATGCGCTAGTATTTGGCTTTTCAACATGGAAAACTATATCTGAAATTTTACCAATTCCAAAAACCACAAGAAAAACAACAAGAACTGCTGCTAATATTTTATTTATTTCAAAGGAATCCATGATTTTTAATTATTATGGTCGTATAACATGTTAAACAAAAAAAATACTAAATATAATTTCGATTATTGCGTCTGAAAGACGCATAAAATGCTGAAATTTATGACCAAGACAATAATTTTAATACCATCAAGATTAGCCGCAACCAGATTACCCAATAAACCTCTTTTAAAAATTAATGGATTGTCAATTATTAATCACGTGTATGCAAAAGCAATATCAACAAAAATAGGAGATGTTTTTGTAGCCACAGGAGATCAGGAAATTTTCGATGAAGTTACTAAAAAAGGTGGAAAATGTGTTTTAACAGAAAAAGATCATCAAACGGGAACAGATAGAATTTTTGAAGCTTATGAAAAATTAGAATTAAAGAATGTTGATTATATAATTAATTTACAAGGAGATGAACCAATGATTGATATTGATGATGTTAAAAATCTTAATACATATGCGATCAGTAATCAATCCGATATTGCAACATTAGCCTGTGAGATAAATGATAAAAATAAATTAAATAAAAAAAATATAGTGAAAGTTTACACAGA
>CACACV010000066.1 GCA_902531025.1 uncultured Pelagibacteraceae bacterium
GACCCATTGCACCGATGCAATAAAAAGTTTTTTTATGGCCTCTTTTTCGTATGTCATTTAATACGTAAAGCTCTCTACTCACATTTCCTAATGATGAAACTATAAAATCTTTTTTGTTTGTAATTTCTAAAACAATTTTCAAAAATTCATATCTTGAAGTTAGTTTATTATCTTTAATATCTCTATTATCTTTAAATTTTTTAAAAAATTTCATAGGAACTATTAATGCAACTGGTTTAGAAAATTTTATTGCCATATTTTTTGCAATAGTTATTTGCTTTAAATAATTTTTTTTACTTAGTAATAAGCTAGGTATATTTAGAACCTTTAAAAAATTTTTTGTAATTTCTCCAATTCTATAGTGTTGTGGTTCATCATTTTTTTTTGGATATCCTCTCCTGCCAATTAGAAGTACCATTGGAACAGAATAAATTCTTTTATCAGCAATACTATAAAGTGGATTAGATGCATGACCAATTCCTGAGTTTTGAAAATAAATTAATGGGATTTTTTTTTTTGAGAAATAATATCCTATTCCTAATGAAATAGCACTGCCTTCATTGGTTGCTACTCTATGTTTTAAATTTTTTATTTTATTTGATTTAAGATAATGTATAAAACTTTTTAATACACTATCAGGTACGCCAGCAAAAAATGTTATTTTGTTTTTTATAAAAGAATTTACAAATTTTTTAACATCTACCATTTAATTACCATCTATAAAATTTCTAGCCCATAACTCTATATTAATTAACATCCATATTTTTTTTCCCCAAAAATCGTATTTTGTATTTTCTTTTTTAAATAACAAATTATAAATTTGATTAGAATCAAAAATACCCCTATTTAAAGTTGTTTTGTCTAATAATATTTGTTTTGAATAATCTAAAAAAGATCCATCTAACCAATGGTCCAATGGAACTGGGAAGCCTAATTTTTTTTTATTAGAAATTTCTTTTGGTATAAATTTCAAACTTAATTTTCTAAGTAAATATTTTGATATATCTTTATTTTCAGAATTATCAAAACTGTTATTAAATAGTGCTAAAAATTTATGCATCTTAGTCTTCCACTTAAATTTATAACGATAAGGTACTTTGTTCATAAATTCAATTATTCTATGATCGCAAAATGGCACCCTAGCTTCAACACTATGTGACATTGAGTGCATATCAAGCCTATGAAGAAGGCACTGCAAATGATGTTTCTGAAATATAAATAAAATTTTTTCTAATTTATCTACATTTTTTAGTTTTTTAAATTCTAAACTCCAAAAAGATTTCAATTTTTCATCTTTTTTTATTATGAGATTTATATCATTTGTAAAAAAATCTAATTTTTCATTAAGACCAAACCATTTATATATATCAAAAAAATGGTCTAATTGATTATCGTACTTATGCCATTCAAAATTTTTATTTGAACCCAATAATTTTAAAAATGTTTTTTGTATTGCTTTAGGAAAAAATTTTTTTATAAAATTGATTTTTTTGTAGTCAAAACCTGAGCTTTGCACTCTTCCATAGCCGCCAAACATTTCGTCTGCCCCTTCTCCTGAAATTACTACTTTTGTATGATTCTTAATTTCTTTGAATAGAGAATTTATTGCTATCTCATGTGGGATTGATAGTGGTGTTGCTGTATGATTTATAATATCGTTTAAATTTTTTTCATAATCTTGGGAATTTAAAACTATATTAAAGTGATTTGAATTTATTTGTTTTGAAATTAATTGAGCAAAATAATTTTCATCATATCCTTCATTTTTAAAGGAAGCTGAAAAAGTATTAATTTTTTCAGATTTATTTTGATTCATTATTGTTGTTAATAAAGATGAGTCTAATCCTCCAGATAATAAACTACCAACGGGAACGTCGCTTACTAAATGGTCTGCTGTTACAGTTGTTATTAATTCTTTAGTCTTATCTAGTAATTCTCCCTCATTAAGATTGAATTTTTCTTGATCAAATGGATAATCCCAGTAATTTTGTTTTTCGATACCATTACTTGATATTTTAATAAAATGACCTGCATCCAATGTTTCAATATTTTTAAAAAAATTTCCAACCCCATAGTTGTATCTAAACGAAAGGTAAGAGCTAATTGCGTCAAAGTTAATTTCTTTTTTAAATAGATTGGTACTGATTAAAGCTTTTATTTCTGATGAAAAAGCTATTTTAGAACCATTAAAATAATAAAATAACGGTTTTATACCTAACCTATCTCTAAATAAATAAGTGCAATTTTCTTTTTGATCATATAACACAAAAGCAAACATACCATTCATTTTGCTTATATAATCTAATCCAAAATTTGAAATTGATTCGACTAAAACTTCAGTATCAGAATTAGTTTTTAATTTAATATTTTTTGAAATTAATATTTTTCTTAGATCTTTATAATTATATATTTCTCCATTAAAAACTAAAATATATCTATTGTTTTGACTCTTAAATGGTTGTTGTCCATTTTTTATATCTATAATTGATAATCTTTTAAAACCTAAATTAATTTTATCATCAATAAAATAACCATTTTCATTTGGTCCCCTATGATGAATTAGATTTGTTAATTTTTCTAATTTTTGTTTATCAGATCTCAACCCTCTGGGTGAAAAAATACCAACAAACCCGCACATTATAAATTAATTAAATATTTTTTCTGCCTGTTTATACTGATCAAGAGATCTAATTTCCATCCATCCACCATTTATCTCAATAGCATTTACTTGAATGTTCTTCTTTATGATGTGATTCATAAATAAGTTAAAATCTGTATTTTTATTTTTCTTTTTAAATTTCTTATATTCATTAATTATTAATTTAGAGCCTTTTCTTGAAAAATAGCTAATTCCTACAAATTCATAACTTGTTTTTCTTAAGTCTAATCCTTTTTCTAATTTTTTAATTATATTAGTTCTATGTTGAGTTAATATTCTTCCATCTCTAATTGGTTTTTTTTGAGTAATGG
>CACACV010000067.1 GCA_902531025.1 uncultured Pelagibacteraceae bacterium
AAATGTCTAGTCACAGTTCCATGGGCCGCTTCTGCTTCCATTGTTCTACCATCAGGAGCTAATAATACGCTAGTCATTAAACCTAATGATCCATAACCTTGAGCTACTGTATCTGATTGAACATCACCATCATAGTTTTTGCATGCCCAAATATATTTTCCACTCCACTTCATTGCACAAGCTACCATATCATCAATTAATCTATGTTCATAAGTAATATTATTTTTTTGAAATGCAGTTTTAAACTCTTCTTCAAAAATTTTTTGAAAAATATCTTTAAATCTACCATCATATTTTTTTAAAATTGTATTTTTTGTTGATAGATAAACTGGCCATTTTTTTATTAAACCATAGTTAAAACAAGATTTTGCAAAGTCCTCAATTGACTTATCTAAATTATACATCGATAAAGCAATTCCAGGTCCTGGAAAATTAAATACTTCATAATTTTTTTCATCTTTTCCATCTTCAGAAGTCCATTTAACTTCAAGCTTACCTTTTCCGGGCACTAAAAAATCAGTTGCTCTATACTGATCTCCAAATGCATGTCTTCCAATAATTAAAGGATCAGTCCATGATGGAACTAGTTTTGGAATATTTTTACAAATAATAGGTTCTCTAAATACTGTTCCTCCAATAATATTTCTAATTGTTCCATTAGGAGATCTCCACATTTTCTTTAAATTAAATTCTTTTACTCTTAATTCATCAGCTGTTATTGTTGCACACTTAATACCAACTCCATTTTTTTTTATAGCCTTGGCGCAATCTATTGTTATTTGATCGTTGGTATCATCTCTGCTTTTCATGCTAAGATCGTAATATTCAATGCCCAAATCTACATATGGAAGTATTAATTTGTTTTTGATGAAGTCCCAGATGACTCTTGTCATTTCATCGCCATCCAACTCAACAATTGGGTTATTTACCTTAATTTTACTCATTTATTGACATATCTTAATAGTTGAATTTATTCTTTTTGTATACATATTAACTCAAAATTAAAGGTTTGGCGATTATGTTAGATAAAATTTTTCCAAAAATACACAATGAAGGATACAAGTTTATTGTAATCTTTGTTTTAGCTACAATCATACTGTATTTTATAAGTGGTTTTTTAGGGTTTATAGGACTGGTCTTAACAATTTGGTGTTACTATTTCTTTAGGGATCCTGATAGAATTTCAATAGGTGATGAAAACTATCTTACAAGTCCTGCAGACGGATTAATTTTACAAGTTTTACAGACAGTTGGACCAAAAGAACTAGGTTTAGAAAATAAAAAGTTTACAAAAGTTAGTATCTTCATGAATGTTTTTGATTGTCACGTGAATAGATCACCATGTGCAGGAAAAATTTCTGAAATAATATACAAACCAGGTAAATTTTTTAATGCATCTTTAGATAAAGCAAGCGAAGAAAACGAAAGAAATTATTATAAAATAAAAAATTCGCACAGTGAAGATATAATAGTAGTACAAATTGCAGGATTGGTAGCTAGAAGAATAGTGACGGAAACTTCAATTGATGAAGAGTTGCAACAAGGAACAAGAATAGGAATGATAAGATTTGGTAGTAGAGCTGATTTATATTTTGAAAATTATCAACCACTTGTAAAAGTTAATCAAAAAGCTATTGCCGGAGAAACTTTGATAGCAAAAAGATAACTATATGGAACAACCTAATAATAATATTAAACTAGTATCTAAAAAAAATTCAAGAGTAATTTTACCAAACATATTAACTTTAATCGGAGTATGTATTGGGTTAACATCGATTAAATTTTCTTTTGATGGAAACTTTCAATTAGCTATTATAGCCGTAATAGTGGCTGGTATTATTGATGGACTAGATGGAAGAATTGCAAGATTAATCAAAGGAACTTCTAAAGTTGGTAAAGAATTAGATTCTTTAACAGATGTTATAAGTTTTGGAGTTGCGCCTGCATTCATAATGTATTTTTGGACCTTATCTGAGCTTGGAAGATTAGGATGGTTAATATCATTAATTTATGTGATTTGTGTAGCACTTAGATTAGCCAGATTTAATGTTAGCTCAGAAGCCGAACCTTCTTGGAAAGATAATTTTTTCGAAGGAATTCCATCCCCAGCAGGTGGAGTTCTAGTTCTTATGCCATTGATATATAGCTTTAGTGAATTTCAATTATTCAATCCAAATTATAAAATTATAGTGCCAATTTTATTTATAGTTATTTCAATTTTATTAATTAGCAAATTTCCTACATACTCATTAAAAAAAATTGTTGTCCCTAGAAGCGCAACAATTTTTTTGTTGCTAGTAGTGGTTTTATATTTTGGATTACTTTTAATTTATACCTTTAATACGTTGATTATTTCTGGATTTCTTTATTTATCAATGATCCCAATCAGTGCAATACACTATTTTTAAATTTTTTTGCCATACTTCCCAATGAGGCGCATCTTGTTCTAATGAAAATACTCCAATATTTAAATGTGGTTTGAGAGCTACTTCCCTTGCTATTTTTTCTGAAAATCCTGAAGATTTTGCGTGTTTATAATTTTGTGATTTAATTTTTGCATAACTGCCCAAAACCCATTCTGCTCTCAATACTCTTCCATAAGCCCTATCTGCTGAAGTAGCTATTGCCAATTTTTTGTTTTCGCATCCTCTTATGTATAACTCTATTGCATACCAAGAATTCACCCATGCATCGGCATCAATCCAAATATATTTTTTATAGCCCGGAAAATAATTTGGCAAGAAAGCTCTTGATACTTGGCTTTTTAACCATTCTCTTCCTTTAACTCTACTATCAGATACTTCTATATCCCATTCTGCCTTTTTTATTTGATCTACTTTTTTTTCAAGAATTTTTATTTGATCTTCCTTTAGTCCTGCATCCATAATACAGATGGATACTTCTTTACTTTGATCAAAACTTTTTATTGAATCAACTAGTTCATTTAATAATTCGAAATAAT
>CACACV010000068.1 GCA_902531025.1 uncultured Pelagibacteraceae bacterium
GAAGGCGAATTTAATATTAACCATTTTGTTTTTTTTGAGATAACTTTTTTTAATTTTGCTGGAGTTAACTTAAAATTTTCAGCCTCGCTACATTTTACTATTTTTGGTTTACCTCCTGCTAGTAGCACCATATCAGGGTATGAAACCCAAAAAGGTGCGGGTATAATTACTTCATCACCTTTGTTTAATGTAGCCATAAAAGCATTATAAAGGACCTGCTTACCGCCTGTTCCAACTGTAATTTCATCAGCTGAATACTTTAGGTTATTTTCTTTTTTAAATTTTTTTATTATCGCATTTTTTAAGTCTGGAGTTCCATCAACTGCAGTATATTTTGTATCACCACCTCTTATAGCTTTTATCGCTGCGCTTTTGATGTTATTTGGAGTATCAAAATCTGGCTCACCAGCTCCCAATCCTATTACCTCTTTTCCTGCAGCTCTTAATTCTCTGGCTTTTTGAGAAACAGCTATAGTTGGAGAAGGTTTTATTCTCTTTAAACTGTCAGATATTATGCTCATTGAAATATGTTTTTATTTTAATACTTTATTAATATATGCAAAATACTTATCAAGATTTAATTACAGATATACAGAGCAAAAATCCAGCGATTTCTGAAAAATTAGAAGGTGGAAAAAAATTCAAAATTAAATCTGATTTCAAACCTGCTGGAGATCAACCTGAGGCCATTAAAAAATTGGTTCAAGGTACAAAAAAAAATCAATTTAATCAGGTTTTGCTTGGAGTTACAGGTTCTGGAAAAACTTTCACCATGGCTAAAATTATAGAAGAAACAAATAGACCAGCTTTAATTTTAGCTCCAAACAAAACTTTGGCAGCCCAACTTTATGGTGAGATGAAAGCATTTTTCCCAGATAATGCAGTTGAATACTTTGTTTCTTATTATGACTATTACACTCCAGAAGCATATGTTCCAAGGTCAGACACATATATTGAAAAAGAAGCATCGATTAATGAACAAATAGATAGAATGAGACACTCTGCAACAAGATCTCTTCTTGAGAGAGATGATGTATTAATTGTAGCCAGCGTATCATGTATTTATGGACTTGGTTCAGTTGAAGCCTATAGCAAGATGACTTTAACTCTTGAAAGAAATAATGACTATAATCGAGAACAACTAATAAAATCCTTGGTAGCTCTTCAATATAAGAGGAATGATCAAAACTTTTATAGAGGAACCTTTAGAGCAAGGGGTGAATACCTAGAAATATTTCCATCACATTTAGAAGATAGAGCTTGGAGATTAAGTTTGTTTGGAGATAAACTAGAAAAAATCGAAGAATTTGATCCATTAACAGGTGATCAAGTTAGAGAGTTGAACCTTGTTAAAGTTTACGCAAATAGCCATTACATAACTCCTAAACCAACAATAGAGCAAGCTGTAATAAAAATTAGAAAAGAATTAGAGCTTACTTTAAAAAAACATAAAGCTGAAAATAAATTACTAGAAGCACAAAGATTAGAAGAAAGAACTAAGTTTGATTTAGAAATGATCGAAGCAACAGGAACTTGTGCAGGAATTGAAAATTACTCAAGATTTTTATCTGGAAGAAAACCTGGAGAACCTCCTCCTACTCTATTTGAATATTTTCCTGATAACACTTTAATATTTGTTGATGAATGCCATGTAACAGTTCCGCAGTTAAATGGAATGTTTAAAGGGGATAGATCTAGAAAAAGTACTCTTGCAGAATATGGATTTAGACTTCCGTCTTGCATGGATAATAGACCGCTCAAGTTTGAAGAGTGGGATTTAATGAGAACTCAAACCGTATTTGTATCGGCTACTCCTGGACCTTGGGAGTTAGAACAAACAAAAGGTAAATTCATTGATCAAGTTATTCGTCCAACTGGATTAATTGATCCGCCTGTTGAAATAAAACCAGCAAAAAACCAAGTGGATGATTTAATGCATGAGTGCAAAAAAAACAATTGAAAAAAATCATAGAGTTTTAGTAACAACTTTAACAAAAAGAATGGCTGAAGATTTAACAGAATACCTTCATGAAAATGGAATTAAAGTTAGATACTTGCATTCTGATATAGACACACTTGAAAGAATAGAAATCATGAGAGATTTAAGGTTAGGAGTTTTTGATGTTTTGGTTGGAATTAATTTATTAAGAGAAGGACTTGATATACCTGAGTGTGCTTTAGTTGGAATATTAGATGCAGATAAAGAGGGATTTTTAAGATCTGAGACATCGTTAATTCAAACAATTGGAAGAGCGGCTAGAAACTTAGATGGAAAAGTAATTCTGTATGCTGATAAAGAAACTAAAAGTATAAAAAAAGCTATTAAAGAAACTGAAAGAAGAAGAAATATTCAATTAGCTTATAATAAAAAAAATAAAATTAGCGCTACTTCAATTAAAAAAGAAATAAGTGATATTTTGGAAAGTGTTTATGAAAAAGACTATGTGAAAATAGGAACTGGAGCCAATGTAGGTGGAAATTTAAAAAAACATATTAAAGCTTTGAATAAACAAATGAAGGAAGCTGCTGGTAATTTAGAATTTGAAGAAGCTGCAAAAATAAGAGATGAAATTAGAAAACTTGAAAGTACTGAATTAGAAGTTACACTTAACCCAAAAGTAAAAAAATATAGCAAAAATAACAAAATGTACCCTAAAGGAAGATCTACTATGGGAATGCCAGGAACAAGGGCTCAAAAAGGAAAAAAGAAGTGGAAGCAAATAAAATAATAATAACAGGAGGTGCCACAAGAATTGGTGCCGCAATTGCAGAAAAATTATCTGGTCCAGGAAAAGAAATTGTAATTCACTTTAATAAATCTAGGTCAAAAGCAGAAAAGTTAAAAAAAGAATTATCAAAAAATAATACAAAAGTTTACTTAGTTAAAGGTGAACTTAGTGTAGAAAAAGATGTTAACAAAATATTAAAATTTGCCAAATCTAAATTAAAA
>CACACV010000069.1 GCA_902531025.1 uncultured Pelagibacteraceae bacterium
AATCTTAATAAAAAAATTCCAATAAATAAAAGTATGATTCCGTTAACATATGAAAAAAATATTGCCGATGATGCTAATAAAACTATTACAAAAATTGAATAATTTACTAATTTAAAGTCATCAATTTTTTTTCCAACCCATATTAATAAAAAACTGCTACATAGTGTAGCTATTCCATAAATTGATCCAAATTCTCCATGAGAAATATTTAATTCATTCCTTATTTCTGAATTAAACAGTCCTATAAAGAAACTTTGACCAACTGAGGATGCAAAAAGAAAAATAAATCCAAATAATATTATTTTGAAATTTGATTTAATTGTATCTATAATCATTTTATGACTTGTAATGTTGCTTTCATAGGTCTTGGAGTTATGGGCTACCCAATGGCTGGTTATATATCAAAAGCCGGGCACAATGTAACTGTTTTTAATAGAACTCAATCAAAGGCAGATAAATGGATCAGTGAATATAAAGGAACCAAAGCAGAAACTCCTGCCAAGGCTGCTGAAAATGCAGAATATATTTTGACATGCGTTGGTAATGATAATGATTTAAGAGAAGTAACGTTTGGAGAAAACGGAATTTTCAAAACAATTAAAAAAAGTGCGGTCTATATAGACAACACAACTGCATCAGCTACCATTGCAAAAGAATTGTATGAACATGCCAAAAAAAATGAATTTGGTTTTTTAGATGCTCCAGTTTCTGGTGGCCAAGCAGGTGCAGAAAACGGAGCCCTAACAGTTATGATTGGTGGGGATCAAAAAGATTATGATAAAGCAAATCATATTATTGATTGCTATAGCAAAAAAATGAAGCTTTTGGGTAAATCTGGAAGTGGGCAGCTAGCTAAAATGGTTAATCAAATATGTATTGGTGGCCTTGTCCAGTCGCTATCTGAAGCTATTAATTTTGGTATGAATGCAGGTCTTAAAATGGAAGATGTAATTGAAGTTATATCTAAAGGAGCGGCTCAATCTTGGCAAATGGAAAATAGGTTTAAAACAATGATTGATGATCAATTTGAATTTGGATTTGCAGTTGACTGGATGAGAAAAGATTTAAAAATTGCTCTTGATGAGGCTAAAAAAAATAATTCTCCACTACCTATAACTGAAGTAATAGATAAATATTATGCAGAAGTTCAAGATATGGGCGGAAATAGATGGGATACTTCTAGTTTAATTAGGAGATTTAGAAAGTAATATTGTATGCAACCGGCATACTATGAAGATTTTATAGAAATCAAAAAAAAGATTTGGTCTATGCTTGATGATGCGGTTACCAATAGATCGTCACCTTTTAGAATTCCAGTTTTTGTATGTGGCGACCAATCAGAATTTGATGGTAGAATTATTGTTCTTAGAAAATCTGACCAATCAAATAATCTTCTTCTGTTTCACAGCGATATACGATCTGACAAAATTCCAAAATTAAAAAAAAATAGCAATGCGGCACTCATATTCTATGACAAAGAAGAAAAGATTCAGCTTAGAGTTAAAGTGAATTGTGTTGTTAATCATGACAATGTAATCACAGAGCAATCATGGTCAAAAACAGCCCATGTAAGTCGTAAATGTTATCTAGTAAATAATGGTCCTGGTACTGAAATGGATGAGCCTAGTTCAGGTTTAAGTGAAGATATTGAAAAATCCGGTTTTACCATTGAACAAAGTGAAAAAGGTTATAAAAACTTTGCTGTCATTCAGTGTGAAATTAAAAGTATTGAGTGGCTTTATTTAGCTGCAAAAGGCCATCGAAGAGCTAGATTTGAAATAGATAGTAATAAGGAATATTGGTTAGTTCCTTAATTATGATTAAATTTACTTTTTATTTATCTTTAATAATCTTAGGAATGTTTGCTATGAGGTTTGGGATAATCCAAATAAGAAAATATAAGCAAGGTAAAACCAAGGTTAAAAAGAAATCACTAGAACAAATTGCTTTTGGAATTTTTTTTATAATAATACTTGGATTGATAGTTTATTCGGTTAATGGTCTATTATTTAAGTAAATAAAATTATTCTTTATAAATTCCTAATTCATCTTTCCAAGGAACATAGACGTCCCCCCTGCTATAAAAACATGAATACCCCTTTCCTTCTTCAGGTTCAAATTTTTTATAATCATGTTTGGTAACTTTCCATTTATCTTTTGAAAGGCAGGTTACTTCAAATGGGTCAAAAGGAGTATCCGACGTAGGTGTAAAATAAACACTATCTTGCATATCTGGACAGCTTTCAATTTCATGACCCCAATAATCATCATTCTTTGGATCTAAAGTATGATTTGTTCCATCGCCTGACCTACTCATCATGTCTTTTGTTTTTTTAGTATTGTGTCCTTCAACAAAATTTGGTGAACATGTATAAATTCCTCCCATAGCATGTAAAACCTCATGTAAAATAAAATATCCGACCTCTTTATTATTAAGTGGCCATTTTTTTTGATGTTTAGAAAATACACTAAATATTGGAAACCCACCAGAAAATGGCCAATCTTTATGAGTATAATCTCCAAAGTTAAAATAAATTTTCTTAGGATTGTTCATGTTGTTATTAACTATAGATCTTCCAAATACATTTCCACAACTACCCCACTTAGACTTTTTCATATCTTTCTTGGTTCTGTTTATTCTAAGAAATGTAATATCCAGCTTTCCGTCTTTACGCTTATCCCATTTTAATTTTTGACCTTCTCCATTATTAAAATTTGTTTCCTTGTTTGCTTTAGCAGTTGTTTTTAAAATCCATTTATCAGCAGTTTCAATCCATTTTTCCAACTTTCCATTGATATCCCCTTCCTTATCTTTAGAGTCTTTTAATAAGGTATAAACAATATGAACTTGAAAATCATCGGTCACATCTGGTTGATCTTCAAAAAATCTCCCAGGTTTCTTATCGCTATCTAAAATAATCGGCGTTG
>CACACV010000070.1 GCA_902531025.1 uncultured Pelagibacteraceae bacterium
GAAGCAGCAAACAATCTAAAAGTCATTGGAAGAGCTGGCGCTGGTGTTGACAATATAGACATACCATCAGCTAAAGAAAAAAATATGATTGTAATGAATACACCGGGCGGGAATGCAAATGCTACTGCAGAACATGCTTTTGCATTAATAATGTCAGTTTTAAGAAAAACTCCTTTTGCAAATGAAACAACACATAAAGGTCAATGGGAAAAGAAAAATATCAAGGGAGCTGAATTATCAAAGAAAACATTGGGTATTGTTGGTTTTGGAAATGTTGGAGTAAGACTAAGCCATCTTGTTAAAGGTTTTGATATGAAAATTTTAGTAAATTCTAAATCTTTAGCATCTAGGAAAACTGAATATCCACATGTAGAAGACACAAGTTTTGAGGATTTAATTACTAATTGTGACATCTTAAGCTTTCATTGTAAAGCAGCTGCAGATGGAAAACCAATGCTAACCAAAGATCATTTAAAAAAAATGAAACCTACTTCATATATAATTAACGCAGCGAGAGGAAATATTGTTGATGAAAATGATTTAAATGAAGCGTTGAATGAAGGAATTATAGCTGGAGCAGCTATTGATGTTTTTTCAAAAGAACCTGCAAAAGAAAATGTTTTATTTAATAACCCTAAAGCAATATTAACTCCTCATATAGCTGCATCTACTGCTGAGGCTTCTATTGTTGTAGCAGAAATGGTTGCAAACCAACTATCAGACTTTTTGCTAAATGGTGTTGAGAAAAATACTGTTTAAAAATTAAATATATTTTTAATAAATTTAATTTATTCCAAGATGTTTTTTTCTTTTATCTACCCAAGTTCTTATTAAATTATCAAATATCAAGCCTATGAATGCAACACAAATACCTAAAGTTAATCCGATACCTGCGCCATTTTTATCAGATAGGGCTTTTAAAATATATTGTCCTAAATCTTCAGTTCCAATAAATGCACCTATTATTACCATAAATAATGCAAAAACGATTGTTTGATTTAAACCAAGCATCATATGAGGAAAGGCTAAAGGAAATTCTATTTTTGTTAATCTTTGGAATTTATTAACTCCTGACATTGTTGCTGCGTCATGTAAACCAATTGGTACGCTTCTGAGACCTTCAATGGTATATCTTGTTGCGGGTATAGTTGCATAAACTATAACAGCAATTAAAACTGACGTATCTGTTATTCCAAACAACATCATGACTGGAATTAAATAAACAAAAGAAGGAAAAGTTTGAAATATATCACAAACACCTAGCATAAAACTCGCTGCATGCTTATTTTGAAAACATAAAGTCCCTACTGTAAATCCAATTAAACAAGATACAACAACTCCAAAAGTTGCCATGTAAGTTGTAACTAATGCTCTATCCCACCACGGACTAAAAGCTATAAACAATGTTAATGCACATACAACTATTGCAGAACGTATACCGCCAATTAAATATCCAGCACCAACAACTAAAACTATTGTAGCTACTGCAGGCATTCTTAAATATAAAGCTCTCATTGGCTGTAGAACATCTTGGATTAACCAAGTATTAAATGCTTTTATATAAACAAAAAACGTATCAAAGATCCAATCAACTCCCTTATTCCAAAAATCTGCTGTTGATATTCCTTTATTATGTGGAACTTCAAACAAATAATTATAATCACCTTTGAAAAAAAAAGTTCCAATATAAGCAAGAACAATTCCAATAATTACCATTACGCCAAAAAAAATAATATTTTTATTTCTTTGAAAGAATGTCAGATTGCCAAAATAATCTGTTTGTTTATTTGCCCAAGCCAAAGACATTTTATCCAATAAAATTGCAATTAAACTAATACACAAACCGGCTTCTAGCGCTAATCCTATATTAAGCTGATTTAACGCTAATAATAAATTAAATCCTAAACCTTTTGCTCCTATAAATGCTGAAATAACAGCCATAGAAAAACACACCATGATAACCTGGTTTACTCCAATTAGTATGTCTCTTCTTGCTGTTGGAATTAATACTTTAAACATAAGTTGCCAGTTATTACATCCGCTCATCCTACCCGCTTCAATAACTTCTGGAGGTATTGCTCTTAAGCCTAATATGGTCAATAAAATCATTGGTGGAACAGCAACAACCATAGTTATAATTACTGCGGCGTGATCACCTACTCCAAATAGTACAAGCGCTGGAACCAGTACTGCGTATTGTGGCATTGTTTGCATAACTAAGAGTATTGGATATAAAGCTTTCTCGACACGTTTGCTTTTAAATGCGGCAATACCTAAGCCTAAACCAAAAATAAACGATAATGGTGCTGCAACTAATATAAATGAAAGTGTTTGCATCGAAGGTTTCCATTGACCAAATATAGAAATGTAGATCATAGTTAATGCTGCAAACAAAGCTAGACCCTTGCCGCTTAGCTTGTAAGAAAGTATTGCTGCACCTGCTGCAACGATAGTCCATGGTAAACCTGGCAGTTCTGCCCAAGGATTTTTATCTATCCAATCCCAACTGGTAAATGCAACAATAGTTTCAAGCCCACCTAACAATATCTCTCTAATAAGCTCTATTAAAAAAGTCATAAACGCTGTTAAAGTTCTGCTTATTTGTAAAACTAAAGGTCGCGTTTTAAATTCTTGAGTATCTTCATTCCAAAACTCCATTGGCATCCATTCATTCATTAAGAAAAATAATGAATCATTTATCCAAATTGGTAACCATCCAAGTAGTGGGGGCAGTCTCCAAAAAACGTCAAAGGCATAATATCTTACTTCTTTGCCTAAAAAAACGTAGTAGCTTTGGTTAGGGTCTTTTATGAATTCTGCTTGACCTCTTATAAATTTATATGTTTCGGGAACATCAATTGCAAAACATA
>CACACV010000071.1 GCA_902531025.1 uncultured Pelagibacteraceae bacterium
GCTTGCAAGAGGTAAAAAAGTTGCAATTTTTTCTATAAGACAAGATGTGATGAAAAAAAATGGATATAAAATTGGAGCTTATAAAAACACCTTTTGTTGGCCATCAAAAATAGCAAATAATGGTCCATTTTGGACTCATAATCACAATGAAAAAGAAATGAAAAGAGTCTTAAATTTTGTTTTAAAGGCTAATAATAAGGTTTGGACAAATTGTTTAAAAAAAATAAATAATAAATTAATTTTTTATAATCGAAATAACCGAATATTTTTTAATTATTTAAATAAAATTAAATTCCCATTTTTGGAGTTAAATAAATAATCCAGATGAACAGTTTTTTAGATCAAACAAAAAAATTAATTTCAAAGAAAAATATCGTTTTATTAATATTTTTAATCATAGGTTTAATTTTGTCTGGTATTCTTGAAATGATAGGAATAGGTATTTTGCCAACTTTTATTTTATTAATTGCGCGACCAAATCAAGTTATAGAATTTTCTTCAATGAATTTATTAAATGAGTTTCTATTAGATTTAGATAGATCTGAAATAATCTTATTGAGCTCAATTATATTAATTATTTTTTTCATAATTAAAAATATTTATTTAATTTTTTTAGCTTACTGTGAAAGTAAGATTATCAAATCTATAACAAATGAAAATTCAATAGGTTTATTTAATGGATATATTAAAATTCCATATTTATCTTTAGTTTATAAAAGCCCTTCTATATTGTTAAGAAATATGACAGAGACGGTTGAATCAGCCTCAAGCTTCGTTAGATGTTTAATATCAATTATTAAAGAAACTCTCGTTGTTTTATTCTTATTTGTTTTATTACTATTTAGTGATTGGCAAGCATCAATAGGTATATTTTGTCTGCTTTTATTGATCTCATCTATCTTTTATTTATCAGTTAGAAAAAATGTAAAAAGAAAAGGTGAAATTGTTCAAAATTTAAGAGGAAATATAATAAAATTGATTAATCAATCAATTGGTTCAATAAAATATGTAAAAATTTCTGGTAAAGAGAATTTTTTTGTTCAAGAACACAATAAAATAATTAATACATTATTAAATTCAAATATTTATTTAGAAATTTTAACCAAAGTGCCAAGGTTTTTTTTAGAAATTTTAGCAATTATATCAATTTTATTAGTTGTAAGTTTTTTTATATATTTAGATAGACCTATACATTTAATGCTTCCTTTTTTATCATTATTGGCTCTTGCAGTAATCAGGTTGGTGCCATCTTTTAATGTTATTAGTAGTAATTTAGCAGTATTAAGATTTAACTGGGAAGCAGTTAGAATTTTAAATAACGAATTTGAATATATTGAACAAAATAAAAAAATACATTTAAAAGAAAATGAAATAAATAAAATAAATGACAAAAAATTTGTTATCAATGAAATTTCATTAAAAAACATATCGTTTTCTTATCCAAATAATAAAAGTCAAGTAATTAAGGACATTTCTATGAATATTAAAATTGGTACTTCTGTTGCAATTGTTGGTCCATCAGGAGCAGGAAAATCTACTCTTATAGATATTATTTTAGGATTGTTAGAACCAACCACAGGAAAAATATCAATTAATGATAAACCTCTCGATGAAAATATTTCATTTTGGCATAATCAAATTGGTTTTGTTCCTCAGGACATATACTTGAACGATGACACAATAAAAAATAACATAGCGTTTGCTCAAAAAAATGAACAAATTGATAATTATCAAGTAGTTCAGGCATTAAAATTATCAAAATTATATGATTTTGTTCAAAGCTTACCCGATGGCGTAAATACGCATATAGGTCATAGAGGTGTAAAATTATCAGGCGGACAAATTCAACGTCTTGGTATTGCTAGATGTATTTATAATGACCCAAAAATTTTAATCATGGATGAAGCCACTAGCTCACTTGATTATGAAACAGAAAGAAAAATAATTGAGTCTATTAATGAAATAAAAAAAGATAGAACCGTCGTAGTTATTGCTCACCGTTATTCAACTATAAAAAATAGTGATGTTATTTACTATTTAAGAGATGGTAAATTGGTTGACAAAGGAAATTTTGATGAATTACAAAAAAACTATCCAATATTTTTTGATGGAAAATAAATTATTTTTAAAGTTATGAAAAAAAAAATATCATATAGATCAAATTTTTCTGAAAAAATTGTTTTTGTATCTGGACTTACCAGATCAGGAAAAAGTATGTTGTGTCCAATTATTTCTTCATTAGAAAAAGTTGAAAATTTTAATTATATCTTAATTGTAGAAGAAATTTTAAAATTAAATTATTCAGGTTTTATCAGAAAAGATACTACTGATTATTTGATTAAAGTAATAATAAATAAAATTGTTTACGAAAACTCTATTGGAAGAAATTTTAATTTTAGAGTTGATGATTTGTCAAGCGCATGGAAACATAAAAGTTCAAACTTGTATCTAAAAAGGCTACTTGTTAAAGACTATAAAATTTTAAGAAGAATAAAAAAAATGGATATGATGATACCTCTAATGATACACGAAGGACTTATTTTTTCATCACTATTATTTAGGAATTTTCCAAAATTAAAACTTTTTCACATGCAAAGAGATCCTATAGATCTAATTTATTCCTGGATGAATATGGGCAAAGAAGGAAAAGAACATGCTGATCCTAGACATCTTTATGCACTTTTTGAAATTGATAAAAAAAATATACCGTATCATTCCTTAAATTATCACAAAAAATATTATGATTTAAATTATAAAG
>CACACV010000072.1 GCA_902531025.1 uncultured Pelagibacteraceae bacterium
CAAACCTTTTTTATCTTCATTATCTAAGTTTGATTTTCCTCCTAATTTGGTTATTTTTTCTGATAATTCTTTTATTGTTTCTTCATTCTTTTTAGCGGATAAGCCGGATAATTTTTGTTTATTCTTTAAGTAATCATCTAATTGCTCGTCTCTTAAAGCCTCAACTCTCCTTACTCCCGCTGCTATTGAAGATTGGCTTATAATCTTGAATTTACCAATATCACCAGTATTTCTAACGTGCGTACCACCACATAATTCTGTTGAAAAATAAGAGTTATCTTCTTCTCCCATAGAAACTACTCTGACTTCATCTCCATACTTTTCACCAAAAAAAGCTAAAGCACCTTTCTCAATAGCAGCTTTTGGTGTCATAATTCTTGTAGTAACATCAGTTTTGTTTTTTACGTATTCATTAACTAATTTATCGATAATTGTTAGTTCATCCTCAGTAATTGGCTTCATATGACTAAAGTCAAATCTTAGTCTGTCTGGTGCAACTAAAGATCCTTTTTGCATAACGTGTTTACCCAATGTTCTTCTTAAAGACTCATGTAATAAGTGAGTTGCAGAATGATATGCTTTAAGATTGTTATGTCTTTCAATGTCTATTTTCATTTCAACAACATCTTTAATCTTAATATTTCCAGATTTTAAAGTTCCATGATGTATGAATAAATCACCCAGTTTTTTTTGTGTATCTGTAACCCCAAAAACAGAATTGCCAGATACTATTGTTCCTTGGTCTCCTATTTGTCCACCAGACTCTCCATAAAACGGTGTTTGGTTAGTAATAATTATTCCTTCTTCTCCATTTGAAATATTCTGTGCTTCTTTGTTATTTTTAATGATTGATAACACAACACCTTCTGATTGGTTAAACTCATATCCAAGAAACTCTGTAGGTCCTATTTTATCTTTTATACCAAACCAAATTTCTTCTTCAGAGGCATCACCAGAACCTTTCCAATTTTGTTTTGCAAGTTCTTTACTATTTTTCATTAATTCATCAAATTTATTTTTATTAACTATTAAAGATTTATTTTTTAAAATATCTTCAGTTAAGTCCAATGGGAAACCATACGTGTCATATAATTTAAATGCTACTTCACCTGGCAAAACTTTTTCAATTTTTGAAATTTCTTCATTTAAAATTTTAATTCCTCTATCAAGTAATACTAAAAACTTTTCTTCTTCCATTTTTAATGTTTCTTTAATTAAAATTTCTGATCTTTCTAATTCAGGATAGTTTCCTTTCATTTCATCTTTCAAAGCATCAAAAATTTTATTAAAGACTGGTTCTTTAGAACCTAACAAATGAGAATGTCTCATTCCTCTTCTCATAATTCTTCTAAGAACATAACCTCTACCTTCGTTTGAAGGTAATACTCCTTCTGCAAGAAGAAATGAGCTTGCTCTTAGGTGATCTGCGATTACTCTAAAACTTGATAAATTATTTTCATTCTGTTTTACCTTTGTAAATTCAGATATAGAGCTAATTAATTTTTTAAAATGATCTGTTTCATAATTATCATGTGTGCCTTGAAGTAACGCAGCAATTCTTTCTAAACCCATTCCAGTATCTACTGAAGGTTTTGGAAGATTAATTCTTTTTTCTTTTGAAACTTGCTCAAATTGCATAAAGACCAAATTCCATATTTCAATATATCGATTACCATCTTCATCTTTGGTTCCAGGTAAACCTCCTTTTAAATGATCTCCATGATCATAAAATATCTCTGAACAAGGACCACAAGGTCCAGTTTCTCCCATTGACCAAAAGTTATCTGAAGTTGCTATCCTAATAATTTTATCATCACTAAAACCCCCTATTTTCTTCCAAAAATTGAATGCTTCATCATCTTCATGAAAAACTGTTACATATAATCTGTCTTTATCTAATCCAAAATCTTTAGTAATTAAATTCCAAGCAAGTTCAATTGCTCTTTCTTTAAAGTAATCTCCAAAAGAAAAATTTCCAAGCATTTCAAAGAAAGTATGGTGCCTTGGTGTATAGCCTACATTTTCTAAATCGTTATGTTTTCCGCCAGCTCTTACGCATTTTTGCGAAGTTGTTGCTCTTTGGTAGTCTCTTTTTTCTAATCCAGTAAATACGTTTTTAAATTGTACCATTCCCGAATTTGCAAACATTAATGTTGGATCATTGTTTGGCACAAGATTGCTTGACTCAACAATTTTATGATCATTTTTCTCAAAATATTTTAGAAAAGTTTCTCTTATTTCATTTAATGTTTTTGCCATATTTGTTTAAAATACAGCTTTTTGTAATGATGTCTACACTTCTCAAGGGAAAAAAGGCGCCTAGATGGGCGCCTTTTTAATAACTAAAAGTTATCTGCTAATTTTTTTTAGTAGGAACTTCCTCTTTCAACTCTGGCTCTGCTTTTTCTTCGTTCAAAGGATTGCCTTCAATTTTTTTTGAAATCACGCCAGCTTTTTCTCTGATTGACATTTCAATTTCTGCAGCAGCTTTTGGATTTTGTTCAAGGAAAAGTTTTGCATTTTCTCTTCCTTGACCTATTTTTTCTCCCTTGTAAGCGTACCAAGCACCTGATTTCTCAACTATATCTGCTTTCGCTCCAAGGTCTATAAGTTCCCCAACTTTACTAAT
>CACACV010000073.1 GCA_902531025.1 uncultured Pelagibacteraceae bacterium
TTAATAAAGATAAAAATTTAAGAATAAAAATATTAAATTTTTTACTTTTTGATATTTTACTTTGGTCTTTACAATTTCTTCAAATGTTTTTGATAGTTTATATTCTTAATATTGAAATTAACATTTTTGAAACAGTTATTATCTTTGGAATTTCAATTATAGCTGGATTAATTCCTATTTCAATTGGTGGTTTTGGAGTTAGAGATTATGTAATATTTTTTCTTTTTACAAATTTAAATATAGAAGCAAATATTTTTATAGTTCTAATATTATTTAACACAAAATATTTATTACCAGTAATAATAAGTTTTTTATTTTCAATTTTAAGTTTTCAAAATGTCCGAAAATAATATTAAATCTTCATATTATTTAATTTACCTTGAAGATACTTTAAAAAAAATTAAAAACTAATTTGTGGAACAAAAAAACTTAATTAAGCAAATATATTCAGAGGTTATTAATCCTGGAAATTGTTTTCATTGTGGTCTGTGTGAAGGATTATCTAAAAATCTTTTTAAAATGACCTATTCAAACAAAGGTCCTATACCAAAGTTAATTCGCAAGCCAATTAAAAATGATATTTCTGACTTAAAAAAAATAGTCCATGCCTGCCCTGGTAGAGGAATTCCTTATAATCATTTATCAAAAAAATTAATTACGTATAAAAAGAGTAAAATTATTGGCAATTATAATTATTTGTATCTCGCTAGTTCTAATTCAAACCAAATTAGACAAAAAGCTAGCTCAGGTGGTCTAGTTAGATCCTTATTAATTGAATTAATAAAATCAAAAAAAGTTGATTATGTTTGTGCTCTAGATGAAAAAGAAAATAAAATACTAAATTTTGATGTACTCGTAACAAATTCTATTAATAAAATATTAAATACTTCACAAAGCATATATCAAACAACTCCTTTGTTACATAAATTAAAAGAATTAAAAAAAAATAAAAAATATGCTTTTGTTGGTTTGCCAGAACATATAGCTTCGTTAAGAATATTGAAGGTTAAGTACCCAAAAGATTATGCTCATATTAAATTTCTTATTAGCATTTATTCTGGTACAAATATGTATCCAGGAGCTATCGAGTTTTATTTAAAAGGTAACGGTGTAAGAAATATTAACGATATTAAAAAAATTGACTGGAGATATGGTGAATGGCCAGGAAAGCTAAGAATTGTTACTAAAAATAAAATATTAAGTTTAAAAAAATTTTATTACAATTATTTAATTCCTTTTTTTATTTCAAAAAGTTGTCTTATCACACCTGATTTTGCAGGGGAGTTATCTGATATTTCAATTGGTGATGCATGGTCACCAAAGCTGGAAAATAAAGGACATGGCTATTCAGTTGCAATAACTAGATCAAAAGTATTTGATGAAATTTTAATCAAGTTGAAAATAAATAATTCTTTATATTTAAAAAAAATTAATTTTAAAAGCGCAGTTCAAATGCACGCTCATATGATTGAATTTAAAAAAGTAGGTTCATATCTAAGAATTGAAAAACTAAAAAAAAAAGGACCAGTACCTTTGTATGATCTAGAACCAAAAAATGTTACTTCATTAAGAAAATTTATTGAATCAATTATAGGTTTAATAATTTCAATAGCTTCTAATAAAATTGTTAAAATTTTATTTTCATTAGTAAATTCAAGAATTTTAGGTTTTATTTTTAAAATAATAAGACAATTATGGAAATCAATTTCAAAACCTACGAAAAGAAAAGGTTTAAATAATATAAAAATAATTAAAGTTAAAAACAAACGTGTTGAGGAATTTTTAAAAACATAAATCAAAATGACCAGTAGTTTTTTCAAAAGAATCAAAGATGAAATATTTTATTTGAAAAATAAAAGCTGGACACTTTCTGAAATGGGAAAATTTTGGGATAATTTGGAAGAGTATGATGATATAAATTCTAAAATTTACCCTTATCAAATGCGCTTTATCAATTCTGAAAAATTAATTGATGAAGTCAAAATAGATGATTTTAAGCCTAATAATTGTTTAGATTTACAAACAAGAACTGGAAATGGATCAATTTTTTGGTCCAAAAAGTTTCCTGATGCTGAATATTATATAGCAGATTTCAGTGAAAAGTTTCTCATGAAAAGTAAAAAGAATTTAAAAGAAAGACATATTACTTGTAAAGATTATTTTATAGATGCATTTCCTCTTCCTTTTGATGATAACCAATTTGATTTTGTAATTAGTTATGAAACTATTGAACATATTTCTGATTATAAAAATTTTTTCTCAGAATTAATTAGAGTAACAAAAAAAAATGGTATAATAATTCTAACTTGTCCAAATATAAGCTGGGAAATTGTTCATTTTATAGCTGCTGTTTTTAATATTAATCATAGCGAAGGTCCTCATACTTTTTTAAAAAAAAAGTTAATTGATGAAATTATTAACGTTCATAACCTTAGTGTTTTGAACTATAACACTACAATTTTTTTACCTTTTAATAACAGTATTTCTATAAAGTTAGATAAAATTTTTGATAAAATTACACCAAGAGTTATTAAAGAAAAGTTATTCTTAAGACATTCTTATATTTTAAAAAAATAAAATGAATTTTATAAATTTGTTAGAAATTAATCCT
>CACACV010000074.1 GCA_902531025.1 uncultured Pelagibacteraceae bacterium
AAAAATAAATTAGTTCCTTTTGGTGAATTTTTGCCACTTGAAAATTTGCTAAGAAGTTTTGGTTTAAAAAAAATCACTCAAGGATATCAATCTTTTTCATCAGGAAATGAAAGAAAACTTATTAATTTAAACAATTTTAACTTCATTCCTTTAATTTGTTATGAAATAATTTATTCAGGAAATCTAAATAAAAATGAGAATGATTTTGATTTTATAATCAATATATCTGAAGATGGATGGTTTGGAGATTCTATAGGTCCGTATCAGCACTTTTCTCATTCTATATTTAGATCAATAGAAGAAGGAAAAAATTTACTACGTTCAGCAAACAATGGTATTTCAGCGCATATTGACGCAAGTGGAAGAGTAATTAGTAAGCTTAAATCAACTGATAAGGGATTTATAGAGATTAGAAATATTCTAAAAACAAAAAATACTTTTTTTAATTCTTATGGCAATAAGATCTTCTTTTATTTTTTAATTTTTTATATTAGTTTGATTTTTTTTTTAAAGAAAAAGGAGAATTAATGAAGAAAGATTTTTTATTTACAAGTGAGTCAGTTTCTGAAGGACATCCGGATAAAGTATGTGACAGAATTTCCGACATGGTCGTTGATACGTACTTAGGTATGGAGCCTCAAGCTAGAGTAGCTTGTGAAACTTTAACAACTACAAACAAAGTTGTGTTAGCTGGAGAAACAAGAGGACCCGATATTAATGAAGATGAATTAATTTCTAAAGTTAGAGACTGTATCAAAGATATTGGCTATGACCAAGAAGGCTTTACTTGGAAAGATGCAACTAAAATTGAAAGTCATTTACATTCACAATCAGCTGATATTGCAATGGGAGTAGACTCATCAGGAAATAAAGATGAAGGTGCGGGAGATCAAGGAATAATGTTTGGTTATGCTTGCAATGAAACAGATGTTTTAATGCCAGCTCCAATTCATTACTCTCATAAAATTCTAAGATTGATGGCTGAAGATAGAAAATCTGGAAATCTCAATGGAATAGAACCAGACTCAAAAAGCCAAATTACTATTGAATATAAAGACGGTAAACCATCAGCGGTAAAATCAGTAGTGATTTCTACACAACATTCCAAAGATGTTAACTTAGCAAAAGTAAAAGAGCTTTGTATCCCATATATCGAGAAATCTATTCCAAAAAATTTATTAGGAAATCTTGATGAAAATGAAATTTATATAAATCCTACTGGAAACTTTGTAATTGGTGGCCCAGATGGAGACAGTGGGTTAACTGGTAGAAAAATTATTGTTGACACTTATGGAGGAGCGGCGCCTCATGGTGGCGGAGCATTTTCAGGAAAAGATCCAACAAAAGTAGACAGATCAGCAGCATATGCTTCAAGATATCTTGCAAAAAATGTTGTAGCTTCAGGAATTTCTGACAAGTGTCTGATTCAATTAGCATATGCTATAGGTGTTTCAAAACCTTTATCAATTTATGTCGATTTATTTGATAATGATGAGCAAAAAAATATGCATGTTGAGAAATTGATAAATGAAAATTTTGATTTAAGCCCTAGAGGAATTAGAGAAATGCTAGGTTTAAACAAAGCAATATATCAAAAAACAGCTGCATATGGTCATTTTGGAAGAGACCCAGAATCTGATGGTTCATTTTCATGGGAAAAAACTGATAAATCTGGGGTTTTTAAATAATCAATAAAGTTGAAAATATAAAAAAAACACTTATATTTTATGTACATTGTTGAAATTTCAAAATGGGCTTTGGCCCATTTTTTTTTGGAGGAAATAAATGCTAAATAGAAGAGCAGACAAATTAGAACTGATCAGAATTGCTGAAGCTGTAGCTTTGGAAAAATCAATTGATAAAGAGCTAATCATTGACTCAATGGAAAATGGAATAGCAAAAGCTGCAAAATCAAAGTTTGGAAACGAAAATGAGATTAAAGTTCAAATTAATAGGGATAATGGAGATATAGGTATTTTTAGAAAATTATTAATAGTTGAAAACCCAGAAAATACGAATTTAGAGATAAGTTTAAAAGATGCAATAAAACTTAACGAAAATAATTCCGAAAAAAAAATTGGTGATGAAATATTACAACCTTTGCCATCCTTTGATTTTGGAAGAATCGCAGCGCAAACCGCCAAACAAGTAATTAGCTTTAATGTAAGAGAAGCTGAAAGAGAGAGACAATATAATGATTTTATAGATAAAAAGGATACAATCTTAAGTGGTATCGTTAAAAGATTAGAATTTGGAAATGTAATAGTTGATTTAGGACGAACAGAGTCGATTATACAAAAAAATGAATTGATACCTAGAGAAAATATAAAAGCAGGTGATAGAATTAAAGCTTATTGCTTAGATGTGAGAAGAGAACCCAGAGGTCAACAAATATTTTTATCTAGAGCTCATCCAAAATTTATGGAAAAATTATTTATTCAAGAAGTTCCAGAAATTTATGATGGTTTGATTGAAATTAAGTCTTCCTCAAGAGATCCAGGA
>CACACV010000075.1 GCA_902531025.1 uncultured Pelagibacteraceae bacterium
CCATCTGGAACAGGTATGGATATTTTCTCAAAAAAATTTCCTAATCGAATGTTTGATGTTGGAATAGCTGAACAGCATGCTGTTACTTTTGCGGCGGGATTAGCTACGGAAGGTTATAAACCCTATGCGGCTATATATTCAACATTTTTACAAAGAGCTTATGACCAAGTAGTTCATGATGTAGCTATTCAAAGCCTACCTGTAAGGTTTGCAATAGATAGAGCTGGACTAGTTGGAGCCGATGGACCTACTCATGCTGGATCTTTTGATATAACTTATTTATCAACCTTACCAAATTTTGTAGTTATGGCTGCAAGCGATGAAGGAGAGCTTGTCAAAATGATTAATACTACAATTGATATAAATGATAGACCAAGCGCATTTAGGTACCCTAGGGGAGCTGGTATAGGAATGGATATGCCAGATATTAGTGAAAAACTAGTTATTGGAAAAGGTAGAATTATTAAAGAAGGAAAAAAAGTGGCAATATTAAATTTTGGTACAAGATTAAAAGAATGTTTGATAGCGCAAGAAAATCTTAAAAAAAAAAGGAATTGATTTGACTGTTGTCGATGCAAGATTTGCAAAACCTTTAGATGAAAATTTGATCTGGCAAGTTGCCACAAATCATGAAGCTATAATAACCATTGAAGAAGGAGCAATCGGAGGTTTTGGATCTCATGTAAATTTCTTTTTAAATGAAAAAAATTTACTTGATAACAATTTAAAATTTAGATCAATGATTTTACCAGATAAATTTATAGATCATAACAAACCAGAAGAAATGTACAAAGATGCTGGTTTAGATGCTAGATCTATAGAATTAAAAGTTTTAGAAACTTTAAATTCAAAAGTTTTAATAAAAAAAACTAATTAATTCCCACACTGTGCTTTATTTAAAAGGTAATGATCCAATATTACACAATGCATCATTGCTTCACCTATTGGAACTGCTCTAATACCAACACAGGGATCATGCCTACCTTTAACTGAAATTGATGTATTTTTTCCAAATTTATCTATAGTTTTTCTCTGGCTTAAAATTGAAGAAGTTGGTTTGACAGCAAAAGAGACCACTACTTCTTGACCGCTAGAAATTCCACCCAAAATACCTCCTGCATTATTTGAATAAAATTTTGTTTTTTTTCCTTTTTTAGACATTTCATCTGAATTTTGTTCACCAGATAATTGAGCTGAATTCATTCCTGATCCAATGTTAACTCCTTTCACTGCATTAATGCTCATCATCGCTGCTGCTAAATCCATATCAAGTTTTGAATATATTGGAGCACCCAGACCAACAGGCACACCTCTGGCTCTTACTTCTATTATAGCTCCGCATGAAGAGCCTGCTTTTCTAATACCTAATAAATATTTTTCCCATAATTTTAATACTGATTTATCTGGACAAAAAAGTGGGTTTTTTGAAATATCTTTATCTTTCCAATTATTTAGGTCACATCCTAAAATTCCTAAACGAGTTACGGCTCCAACAACATTATATTTACTTCCTATTTTAGTTTGGAGAACTTTTTTTGCTATCGCTCCTGCCGCCACTCTTGAGGCAGTTTCTCTTGCTGATTGTCTTCCGCCACCTCTATAATCTCTAATCCCATATTTTTTAAAATATGTAAAATCTGCATGTCCAGGTCTAAACTTATTTTTTATACTTCCATAGTCTTTTGACCTCATATCTTTGTTGTAAATAATCATAGAAATGGGAGTTCCAGTTGTTTTACCTTCAAACATACCTGACAATATTTCTACTTTATCATCTTCTTTTCTTTGGGTAGTAAATTTAGATTGGCCTGGTTTTCTCTTATTCAGTTCTCTTTGAATTTCTTCTTTATTAATTTGTATATTTGGTGGACAACCATCAACAATACAACCAATTGCTGGACCATGAGATTCTCCCCAAGTTGTGAAACGAAATATCTTTCCAAAAGTATTAAATGACATTAATTTATTATATAAATTATTTTGTTTAAATTATGAATCAAAAAAACTCACTAGGCCTTAATAAATCCTTTAAAGATGAAGATAATCCAATTTCACTTTTTAAAATTTGGTTTGAAGAAGCAAAAAAATCCGAAATAAATGATCCAAACGCTTTATCTTTGGCAACTAGCGACAGCATGGGAATTCCATCTGTTCGTATGGTATTGCTAAAAAATTTCGATAATAATGGATTTGTTTTTTATACAAATTTAAATAGCGCAAAGAGTAAAGACATAAAAGACAATCCGAATGTATCAATGTGCTTCCACTGGAAAAGCTTATTAAGACAAATACGAATAAAAGGCAAAGTCAGAAAAGTTAGCGAACAGGAAGCAGATGAATATTATAATTCTAGATCTTATGGAAGTAGAATTGGTGCATGGGCATCCAAACAAAGTTCAATTTTAAATAATCGAGAAGAATTAAATAAAGAAATCGAAATTTATAAATCGAAATTTCCTGATAATAAT
>CACACV010000076.1 GCA_902531025.1 uncultured Pelagibacteraceae bacterium
ATTACAAAAAAGCCTCTAATTGGAGTACTTTTTAGGGTTTCAATATTTTACATTATATGTATGCTATTTTTTTTTAACCTATAGGGAGTATAAAAATGTCAAAACAAGCTCAACACTGGGAAAAAACCAGAAATTTGCTTTGGGTAACATTAGCAATCTGGTTTGTTTTCTCAATTGGCATCTTTTTATTCGGGGCCGAAATGAATGAATCAAATTTTAGACCATTTGGTTATCCATTAACATACTGGTTTACATGTCAAGGATCTCTTGGAATTTTTGTAATACTAATTTTTTGGTTTGCAAATAGACAAGAAAAAATTGATGAAGAGTTCGGCTTTACTGAACAGGAGGATGATCAATGATAAAAGGAAAGTTTATAGATAACTTACCTAAGGTATATGGAATTTATACTGGAGGTTTCCTTGCATTCATAATATTAATGGCTATAGCAGAGTCTGCTGGTATGTCAGCGAAATTGATTGGAATCTTTTTCGTGGCATTTACAGTTGGTATCTATGCATTGATTGGTTATCTATCAAGAACACTTCAATTAGACGCATACTACGTAGCTGGAAGACAAGTTCCAACAGTATTTAATGGTATGGCAACAGCAGCAGACTGGATGTCTGGTGCATCATTCGTTGCTATGGCAGGTGGAATTTACTTTAAAGGCTATGGGTATATGGCTTTATTAGTTGGATGGACTGGTGGATACGTATTAGTTGCATCTTTGCTAGCACCATACTTAAGAAAATTTGGATGTTATACAGTTCCAGACTTTATCGGTACAAGATATGGAGGAAACTTAGCAAGGGTAAGTGCTGTTATAGTATTAACAGTAGCATCATTCACTTATGTGACTGCTCAGATTAACGCAACAGGAACAATTGCGTCAGTAGCACTAGATATTCCATTTGGAATAGCAGTGTATATTGGATTAGCAAGTATATTAATTTGTTCTATGCTTGGTGGAATGAGAGCTGTTACTTGGACACAGGTTGCACAATACATTGTATTAATTATAGCTTATTTAATACCTGTATTTTGGATAAGTAATAAATTGGGTGCGGGTTTCTTCCCACACTTTATGTTAGCTGATGAAGTTGCAAGAATTGCTGATCTTGAGGCACAATTCGGTTTGGGATCTGTCAAAAACTCTGCAGCTGATCTAGCATCTGTACCAAAAGGTTTAGCAGGTATAACTAAAGCACACTCTTCAGTTAATGCAACACCTTGGGCGTTTATTTCACTAGCAGTTTGTATGATGGCTGGAACAGCATCACTACCTCACGTTATGATGAGATACTTTACAACTCCAAGTGTGAAATCAGCTAGAAGATCAGTAGGTTGGTCATTATTCTTTATCTTCCTGCTTTATTCTTCTGCTCCAATGTTAGCGACACTATCTAAATTAGCATTGATAGATCCTAGTTTGCCAACAGGAATTATTGGTAAATCTATAGCTGAAGTTCAATCAATTGATTGGTATCAAAACTGGAACCAAGCAAACCTAATGTTCGTAAGCGACTTTAACGGAAATGGAACTCTAGAATTAAATGAGTTTTTCATGGGTGGTAAAGCTGTAGTGTTAGCGACACCGGAAATTGCTGGATTACCTTATGTAATTTCAGGACTTGTTGCTGCCGGAGGTATGGCAGCGGCCATGAGTACTGCTGATGGTCTAGTTTTAGCAATTGCAAATGCTTTATCTCATGACTTATATTATAAGATCATTGACCCTAAAGCAGAAACTGCAAAAAGATTAATTGTTGCAAGGGTATTACTTGTAATAATAGGTTTTGCTGGAGCAACTATTGCAGCTCTTGAGATACAAGGTATCTTGGGCTCAGTTATCTGGGCTTTTGACTTTGCGATGTCAGGATTGTTCTTCCCACTTGTATTAGGTGTATGGTGGAAAAGAGCAAATGCACAAGGTGCTGTTGCGGGAATGCTTCTAGGTCTAATCTCTGGTACAGCGTATCTGATTTGGGTACGTAATGGTGGAGCTGGATTCTGGGGTGTTACTCAACTTACATTTGGAATAGTTGGATCATTAGTTAGTTTAGTATCAATGGTTGTTGTTAGTTTAATGACTAAGGCACCAGATGCTGCAACTCAAAAAATGGTTGATGAAGTACGTATACCTAGTGGTAGAACTGTACTTGGTAAACAACATTAAATAATTATTTTTAAGGGGCGAATTTTTTCGCCCCTTAAAATTATTGTAAAATTCTAAATTTTTATGTCAGCAAACTTCCATCCTCTAGTTTATTTAATAGATTATATAATGGGTGTAATAATGTGGACATTAATCGGAAGGGTTGCAATGAATATCTTCCAAAGAGAAGACTCTGAATTTTTTTTCATGAAAGTTT
>CACACV010000077.1 GCA_902531025.1 uncultured Pelagibacteraceae bacterium
TTTTTTTTTTAGAGAAAAAATAAGTAATAAGGCAAAGTTTTCAATATTTATTGTTATAATTTCTATTTTGTATTTACTATTTATTGATTTCAGAAGTATACCCTGGATTGGCTTAGTTGTAGCTGTACTCTGGAGTGTTTATAATTTAATAAAAAAAAAAATTAATGTAGATACCGATATAGGTTTATTTATTGAAAGTCTGCTAATTTTTCCATTTATTCTTTTTGCTTTTTATATAATTACTAAAAACAACTTTAACGATTTCGATATATCAAACCCGTCATTAATGTTTATTTTAATATTAGCAGGGCCCATGACAGTGATTCCATTATTTTTATATGTTAAGGGTGTTGAGCTTTCTGGTCTTGGCCCAGCAGGTATGATTTTCTATATTACTCCAACTTTACAATTTATATTAGGATATTTCTTGTTTAACGAACCTCTTATAATGCAAAAGTTAGTCAGTTTCATTTTAATATGGATTGCTGTATTTATCTATTTGAAAGATTTATATGAAAAAAATTAGATTGATTATCATCGTATTTATTTTTTTACTTAATTATACCTATTTATATGCAGATGATAGTTTTGAAGAATGGAAAATTAATTTTAAAATTTATGCTCAAGAAAAAGGTGTAAGCCTAATAACATTAAATAAAGTTATTAATAAAAGTAAATTTTTACCAAATGTAATAAAATACGATAGATATCAACCTGAATTTTATGAAGATACCAAAACATATATATCTAAAAGAGCTTCTAATAAAAAATTAAAAATGGGTAGCAAGGTTTATTTTGATAATAATGTTAAAATTAATATAATATCAAAAAAATATAAAGTAGATAAAGATTTATTACTATCCTTAATGGGTGTAGAAACAAACTTTGGGAACTATTTAGGTAAAATGGATATCGTATCCTCTTTAGCTACACTAAGCTTTGATAAAAGGAGAAGTGAATTTTTTACTTCTGAATTAATTACTCTATTAAAACTTATTGATAATAATATCGTAGATCCTGATTTATTATTTGGATCATGGGCTGGAGCTTTTGGAAATTTCCAATTTATGCCTTCAACCATTAAAAATTATGCAATTGATTTTGATAATGATGGTGAGATAAACCTTAAAAGTACAGAAGATTCTTTTGCTTCAGCAGCTAATTACTTGAACAAATTAGGATGGATAAATAAAAATCCATGTTTTTATAAAGTAGATCTTAAAAAGAGCATACCAGATAATTATCTAAATATTTCAGCTAAAAAAATTCACAGTATTAAAAAAGTTAGTTATTTAAAAAAATATATAAAAGATACGAAATTAATAAATAATTATGATAATTTAAATGCAGCAATAATAACACCTGATGCAGAAATTGTTGAAAACCCAAATAAATTATCTCCTGCTTATATTATTTTTGATAATTATAAATTAATTTTAAAATGGAACAGGTCTTTAAGATTTGGACTGGCTGTATGTACTTTAAAAGAGAAGTTTAAAAATGAATTATAGATTTTTTTTATTTTTTTTAAGTTTTTTATTATTCTCATGTGAACAAAAAAAAAATGAAATAAATTATAGTACTGAATTTATTAATTATACAAATAAAGGATTTACACTTATATACGATGACAAATTATTTGAGAGTAAGGATATAAATCGAAAATTAAACGATAGGTCACTTTTGGTTTTTAGCAATGTTCTGAAAAATGAAACTCCTGTTAAAATTACTAATTTAATAAATGGAAAGCACCTAGTTGCAAAAGTTGGAAAAAAGACTGATTATCCATTATTTTATAATTCAGTTATATCTAAACGTATTGCAGAAGATTTGGAAATAAATATAAACGAACCATATATTGAATTAAAAACTTTAGATCAGAACAATTCTTTTATTATTGGAATAGCAAAAACATTTGAAGAAGAAAAAGAAGTAGCAAATAAGGCTCCAATCGAAGATATTAAAATTGAAAACTTAAGTGATGAAATATCGACAAAAAAAACTAATGATAGCAACAAATCAAGTGTTAGTTTTAAATATATTATAAAAATTGCCGATCTTTACTTTTTGGACTCAGCAAAAATTTTAAAAAATA